>CAZKGS010000107.1:0-8062 GCA_964552105.1 uncultured Syntrophaceae bacterium | reverse complement strand
ATCCCGATTTCACTGATGCCGATGCTGTGTGATCATCAAACTGATGATGCCTTCCCCGGAAACAGTCAGGTATTGACTCCTTCGCCGACCAGCTCATCATTCTGATTTTTCAGCACCCATTTATACGTAATAAATCCCCCGCCTCGTTTAGCTTCTTTTTTCCTTATTACCGTTATCTCTGTAGAAAGACGATCGCCCGGACACACCGGGGTTCGCCAGGAGATGTCAGTCGCGCCGGTCCACACCGCATCGGCCAGAAACCCGTGTTGGGCCAGCAGCCCGATCAGGCACGCGATCAGATAGGGACCGGGTGTCACTCTATCTCTAAATCCCCAGCCCTTCGCAAACTCCGCATCCAGAAAACCGGGAAGGTCCATTCCCGACAGCTGCGCCACAATGTCAATCTCCGTACCGGTTATGGACTTTGTAATTGCCGGCCTGAAAACATCGCCTTCGTTGATCTCTTCAAAAAACATCGTGATACCTCCCTTCTTACACCTTGATTTAACTCGTTGCGTTGCTTGGTATTTATGACTCCGTTACTCCAGCCACCCGACTCGTGGAATCGTCACACACCGCGTGACATGATGCACGCAGCCCATTTCATACACCACATACCGAATCCCCTCCTTCAAAGGAGTTCTTCAGGAATAAGCCATACACTCTTATTCCTGAAGGACTCTGGAGAAAAGATATTGTAATGTAGCGGATACCATTACCACCTCTACGAACCTCTCTTCTGAGAAGATCACTGATCGACAGTTTCATCCTTTCGTTACGCAAGGCTTCGCGCTATGACAATTCGCTGAATTTCAGACGTCCCCTCGACAATCTGCAGGATCTTACTTGACCGGTAGTAACGAGACACGGCATATTCATCCATGAACCCGTATCCCCCGTGAATCTGGTACGCATCACTCGCGACCTTTTCACACATCTCCGACGCAAACAGCTTGGCATATGCCGCTTCTAAGATATGGGGTATGTTGTTGTCTTTCATCCAGGCTGCCTTGAGAACCATGGTCCTCGCCAGTTCTATGTTCATGGCCATATCGGCTATCTTGAAGGAAACTCCCTGGAAGCTGTAGATCGGTTTTCTGAACTGTACCCGTTCCTGCGCATATTTCAGGGACGCCTCGAGACAAGCCTGGGCCAGACCGACGGCACAGGCCCCGATGCTGATGCGCCCGGTCTGCAGCACGGCAAGGTGCTGTGAAAATCCCTTCCCCGGTTCGCCCAAGAAGTTGTTTTTGGGGATTCGGCAATCCTCAAAGACACATTCATTCGTGGCAAAATGATGCCACGACATCTTTTCATACCGTTTCCCGATGGTGAACCCGGGAGCACCTTTCGGTACGATAAAGGTGTCTATCAACGGCTTTTTCCCGTCGCCGTTTCCCTGGGTGACGGCAGTAATGATAATGATCGATGCATTATCGTACCCCATGTTCGAGATAAACTGTTTTGTCCCGTTGATGACCCACTCGTCGCCATCGAGCACCGCCGTGGTCTTGGTGGCACCGGCGTCGGACCCGGCGCCCGGTTCGGTCAGCCCGAATGCGCCCAGCTTCTTCCCCTGGGTCATATCAATCATCCATTTCTGTTTCTGTTCCTCGGTACCGAACTCGTTCAACTCACTTGTGATGATATTCGTTACATCCAGCACGGCACCCAGGGTTACGTCTCCACGGGCCATCTCTTCAATGCAGACATGCATTCCCACCCAGTCTCCACCGCTGCCCCCATATTTCTCCGGAAACGGAATTCCCATCATCCCCAGTTCCCCCATCTGCGCCATGACGTGATAGGGGTACTCATGCGATCTGTCCCACTCTTCCGCGTATGGAATGACATTCTCATCCACAAACTTGCGTGTCATGTCTTTGATCATTTGATTTTCTTCGGTCAGTGCAAAATCCATTTTCTCCTCCTTCTCTTCCCATTTCTTGCGGGAAAGAACCTGTATTTGTTGCGTGCGGTTATACTTACCGGTCTTTGAAGACCGGTTTTCTCTTCTCCATAAAAGCCTTTGTTCCCTCTTTCTGGTCCTCCGTAGAAAAGAGGATTTCGAAACAGCGCGCTTCATAGGCAATAGCCGACTTCATGTCCATACTCATTCCGCCATTGACGGCAAGTTTGGTAGCCCTGAGAGCAATGCCGGGCTGACGGGCGATCTTCTTTGCCATCTCGCGCGCCTCGTCCATGAGCGTCTCCACGGGAACCACTCTATTCACCAGGCCGATGCGATACGCCTCGTGGGCATCGATCGTATCGCCGGTGTAGAGGAGCTCTTTTGCCTTGGTAACGCCGATAAGGCGGGGCAGTCGCTGCGTCCCGCCTCCGCCCGGAATGACGCCGATTTTTATTTCGGGCTGCCCGAAGATGGCATTCTCGGCCGCTATTCTGAGGTCGCAACACATACTCAATTCACACCCGCCACCCAGTGCAAGACCGCCGATCGCGGCAATCACCGGTTTGTCGAGGTCTTCGATCCGGTGAAACGCCTCTATATCCCTGACGAATTCATACGCCGCAACAGGCGTGTCGATGCTGCTGACTTCCGAAATGTCGGCGCCGGCAGCAAAAAATTTGTCACTGCCGGTAATAATCACCACCTTCACGTCATCATCCCCTTTAATCGCGGAAAAGACGTGATCTAATTCTCTGAACATCTCTAGATTTAACGCGTTATATGCCTTCGGCCGATTTAATGTGATTGTGCCGATTCTTTCATCCTTCTCATATAGAATCGTCTTGTACTCCATTTCAGTTTCCTTTCGATGGTAGTAACGTGATCTCCGGTTTGAATGGTGAAAGCGGGATATGCCTGCGTGACACAAACGACCACCAGGCATATCCGACACTCCTACCTTGCCGCCATCCTGATAGCACCATCGAGCCGTATCACTTCGCCGTTGAGCATTGAATTTTCGATAATGTGCTTCACCAAGTGGGCATACTCGGAAGGTTTTCCGAGGCGCGGCGGAAATGGCACCATTTTACCCAGGGATTCCCGCACCGGCTCCGGCAATGCCTCCAGCATGGGTGTGTTGAAGAGACCGGGGGCGATGGTCATGACCCTGATCCCATAGTCGGCACATTCTCTGGCAATGGGAAGGGTCATCCCCGCGACACCCGCCTTGGAGGCACTGTAGGCAACCTGACCGATCTGACCGTCAAATGCGGCCGCCGAGGCGGTGTTGACAATAACCCCTTTCTCACCGTCGCCATTCGGATCGTTTTTTATCATCTGCTCCGCGGCCAGTCGTATGATATTCACCGTACCGACCAGATTGACCTGAATGACCTTGTTGAAATGACCAAGGTTCAAGGGGCCTTTTTTGCTCAGGATTTTTCCCGCATCGGCCACGCCAGCACAGTTGACGGCCACATTGATACCTCCGAAATGTTCCACCGTTTTATCAATCGCCGCCTGGGTACTCTCTTCGCTGGTGATGTCCGTATTGACAAAGATGACATGGTCTCCCAATTCGTTAGCCAGGGCTTCACCCCTCTCAATCTGAAGATCGAAAATGGCCGCCCGCGCACCATGGCTCGCCAGATTACGTACAGTAGCCTCTCCTAATCCCGATGCACCCCCCGTTACAATGGCTATGCAATCCTTTATATTCATAATTTATTTCCTTTCTGAGAATTTGGATTCTATATCCGTGATGTTGATCAAGAATAGTTATACGGAGGCCTTTTTCTGTTTCCTCCGGCTAACAAGAAACAACCATCAACTATTTTTCATCCCGGCCTGCCAAGCAGTCTCATCACTTTTTATTCTGTGGTAGTAAAAATTCTTCTTTAAATTGGCTCGTAATTCCTCCCTTAAATCTGGATGAGCGATATTGATGAGAGCTTCAGCGCGCTCCCTCCTCGATTTGTATCTAATATCCGCGACACCATATTCAGTGACGACATAATGAGCGTATGTCCTGGGTACCGTAACGGGTGTTCCCAACGGAAGTTCAGGTAAGATAGATGAAACTAAACTACCATCCTTGAGTATTCTCGATGAATACATCAAGGTAATCCCTCTTCCACCTTTCGAATTATATGCACCGATCATAAAATCTAACTGTCCACCTGAACCGCTTACCATTCTGTGTCCTATTCCTTCAGAGTTGATCTGACCGCTAAAATCAATCATCAATCCCATGTTCATTGCCACGACATTGGGATGCTGGGCAATAAAACCGGGATAGTTGGTATATGAAGCGGGATAAAACTCGCAGGTAGGATTTTCGTGAACATAATCGTACATGCTCTGATCACCTATACAGAATGTGGCTGTCGTGATACCTTTATGGAAAGGTTTTCGTTCGTTCGTTACAATTCCTTTTTCGACCAGTTGAGGCAATCCGAAGGGAAACATTTCCGTGTGAACTCCCAAGGCATGTTTGCCTTCCAGTCCGGCAACAACGGCCTCAGGGATAGCACCGATTCCCATTTGCAGGGTGTCTCCATCATTGATTAATTCCAGTACATATTCTCCAATTATCTTTTCCTTCTCTCCGGGCTCAGCCCTGGTTACTGCCGGAATTGGAGATGAATGTTCTACAAAAAAATCAAACTCAGATATATGCAGCCAGTTATTCCCGAAAATAGTCGGCATTTGATCATTCACCTCGGCAATTGCAATTCGCATTTTGCCGGATGCCCTTCCTTCCCTTATAGCCTCCATCGAATAAAAATTACTCAGCCCAAGGTTGACATATCCCTGGCTATTAGGGGGCGTTACCATGCAGATGAATACATCCGACCACTTTGCATAGCGATCTCCCAGATCGGAGCTTTGTTCAACGAAGTAATCAGTAAATCTCGACTCATTTATTCTTCGCGTTAAAGGCATGCCAAAGCAGGGATCATAGTTGATATGGCCGTCGAGTTGCAGCATATAATCAAGATCATATAGTTTGGATGGACGTACCGGAACGGAATCATTAATGCGCACATTTTCTAATTGCTCCCAACGATCCAAAATAGCATCGAACATCGGCGGCGAACATGCGCCAATCGCAAGTCCGGCTCCTACCATATCGCCGGATTTGATCTGTTTTGCAGCCTCCTCGAAGGATGCAACTTTTCTTTTATATTCTTCTTTCCAACTCATATTACCCTCCTTAATTTAAAGTTGAAGATTAAGACCTCTATCTGGTTCGGCTCTATATTTATATAGAGCAAAAAAGCCACGGATGCTCGTCCGTGGCTTTGGAAAACACTTAAACATTTGTTTTCTAACTAAAAGCAACTGGCGAGTCATATGCATCGTGCGGAAGCACAATTCTCCATCATTAGACCCATGTTTTAATTTAGGTCCTCATCCTGACTCGCGAGTCACTCTCAGGCATTTCTATGTTGTGATTTTTTATATCGGGGAAAAAGTAAAAAAGCAATATTAAATAATTTATAAGAAATATTAAGATTATTTTAATATTAGCCAAGAGATGAGAGATAGGAACGAAGGTTGTGTTTCTTTGAAAGATTCAGTTTTTTTCTTATATGATAGCGGTATACGTTGACCGCACTATCAGAAACATTGAGGAGTTCCGAAATTTCCTTCGTGGTTTTGCCTTCCCTGATGAGATCGGCAATCTGCACTTCCCTGTTGGTGAAATCCAGATATTTATTGAATAATTTCTTGGCAAAGGGAGAAATGATTTCTTTTAAATTTGATTCAATGACATTGACATAGGAAATACCTTTCGAATCTGTATGGTTCTTCATCCTTTCGATATACGGTAAAATTAACGTCTTAATGTTAGACAATATTTTTTCTTCAAGATCGTTACGATCTTCGTCCCTTTGCCTTAATAAAACCCGCAAGGCTGCATTCAAATCTTCCAATTCATGTGTTTTGATTTCGAGATCTTCTTCTCGTTTTTTCAACGCCTCCTCCGCATGTTTGCGTTCGGTTATATCCCGGATAGATTGAATTGCAACGACGATCTCACCTTTGCTGTTATACAGAGGTGTCGCCTTACCCCAGAGAAACGCTCGTTCTCCCTTTAAACTAGGCACCCATGTCTCAACGATCAGGAGGTCCTTCTGCCGTTTCAGGATATAAGAATAGCGTTTCTCTATTTTTTTGTCAGGGTTGAGCACCAGATCGATCATAATGGGGCGGTGTTCTCCATAGAAGGGAAGAGCGTATTCATAGTTCCCCTTTCCCAGCATATCCTCGGCCGACACCCCTGTCATCTCTTCGATCGCCCGATTCCACGCAATAACTTTTCCATTCAGATCGATTGCAACGGTTGCATCCGGAAGGAAATCGATGATATCGGCCAGGCGCCGCTCAGATTCCTGGAGTGCCTCCTCCGCTTGCTTGTGTTCCGTTATATCCCGGATGGACTCAATGGCGCCGATAATCGCACCCTTGCTGTTATACAGTGGCGTCGCCTTGCCCCAGAGAAAAGCTGCTTCTCCTTTCAAACACGGAACCCACGTTTCAACGATCAGGAGGTCCTTTTGCCGTTTCAGGATATAAGAATAGCGTTTCTCTATTTTTTTGTCAGGGTTGAGCACCAGATCGATCATAATGGGGCGGTGTTCTCCATAGAAGGGAAGAGCGTATTCATAGTTCCCCTTTCCCAGCATATCCTCGGCCGACACCCCTGTCATCTCTTCGATCGCCCGATTCCACGCAATAACTTTTCCATTCAGATCGATTGCAACGGTTGCATCCGGAAGGAAATCGATGATATCGGCCAGGCGCCGCTCAGATTCCTGGAGTGCCTCCTCCGCTTGCTTTCGCTCCGTTATGTCTCTGAGGGACTCAATGGCGCCGACAATCTCACCCTTGCTGTTGTAAAGGGCGCTTGCCTTAGTCCAGAGATAGGCACGTTTTCCCCTTAAACATGGTACCCACGACTCGACAATCAGGAGATCCTTCTGCCGTTCCAGAATCAAATTGTAGCGCTTTTCGAGTTTTTTGTCCGGCTTGAGCACCAGATCAGCCATAATGGGTCTCCGTTTTGCGTAAAAGGGCAGAGCATACTCGCAGTTTCCCTTTCCCAGCATATCCTCGGCCGGCACACCAGTCATCTCTTCAATTGCCCGATTCCAGATGATGACCTTTCCATCCAGATCAATCGCAAAGGTAGCTTCAGGGAGAAAATCGATGATGTCGGCCAGGAGCCGCTCAGATTCCTGAAGTGCTTCTTCCGTCCGCTTTCGTTTTGTAATGTCCATTGAGTTTCCCTGCAAAGCCGGTTTTCCTTCAAACAAAATTGAGGTAACCGTTTCCATAATCCAGCGAATATCACCCTGCTTTGTAACAATTCGAAACTCGTGAAGTGCCGGGCATCCTTTGCTCAACATGGCGCATACATTATCTCTTGCTTCTTTTCTGTCTTCCGGATGGACAAGACAATCCGATTTCCTTCCGATCAACTTTTCCGGTGTATACCCTGCATAGGAGGCGGCAATGGGGTTGAGCATTCGAAATTTTCCGTCCTGCACAACATAAGTGCCAGCGAGAGACTGCTCTATAAGGGTACGAAAAAGTTGCTCGCTTTCCTGAAGCCTTGCAATCACTTTGCTGTCATGGCTGATCTCGTGCTGTGACTTCTTTGTCGCTGACCTCGATTTTTTATGCAATTGTTTCGTTGTCATTTTTAACTCCTATGATGAACAAAATATCATTGCTGTGTCCTGATTGCAAGGACATGATAACTTGCTGGATTAAGTTCATCAAGAAATGCTTGTTTATATATGTGTGACCGCCCTTCATTAAACAAGAGAAGTGTCGAGTTTAACGAGGCGTAACTACAATTCATAGGAAAACAGTTAAAAAATATATTTGAAAATCGGAATCCCAACATCTTGTGTACTCGATACAAATCTGCAAGTTACGATAGTGCTATACTATTGATAAGTGTACTGTCGGAATGTCAATTAAAGATATTATGATAGAATGTTGAAAAATCGAAGATTGCAAATTTCAAGATATGCTTTTGCTGTGCATGACAAAAATATACATACGCCGATTGAAAACAACTTGCCACTGTACGTAACAGAAAGGATAATTTACTCGATCGGCACCGGCTCTATT
>CAZKGS010000106.1:0-8116 GCA_964552105.1 uncultured Syntrophaceae bacterium | reverse complement strand
AATAAGAGTAAAACCTTTGTTGCCCCCTAATAGTTTTTCCCTGTTCATTGTATTCCTCCTTCTCTATGTTCTTGCCAGAGGTCACGCCTTATCGATCGTTAGTGATGCATGACCCAACTATTTAACCCCGGTATTTTGTCAAAAATCAGAAAATACCACAACATATTGTATATATATTCCATTTACGTACCTACATGTAGACATAATATTTTATAAAAGACAAGAAAAAAATGCAACTTTTCAAAATATTTCTTCCGTTTAACCGGGGAACATGCCCTGCATATGGAGAGAAAGATTTACTCTGTTTTCTGCTTCCATTTTTTTAGATCTGAAAGTGAACGTTTTGAGTAGTGTTTGCCGCGTTCTTTTTTGGGTACTTTCTCTGAAAGAGGTGGAAAAATGCCAAAGTTGACATTCATCGGTTGAAAGGTTTTATGGTCCGCATTTGTAATATGATGCACAAGTGCGCCGAGAGCCGTTGTTTCAAGGGGTGGTATCAGTTCTTTTCCGTCAAGATGACGATGAACATTTACACCTGCCAGGAGTCCCATAGCTGCCGATTCTACATAACCCTCAACACCGGTGATCTGTCCGGCAAAGAAGATATTGTCATGCGAACGTAGTTGAAGCGTTTTTTTGAGAAGGGCAGGGGAATTAATAAATGTGTTCCGGTGGAGACTTCCATGCCTGGCAAATTCTGCCTTTTCCAGCCCCGGTATAAGCTTAAAGATGCGTCTCTGCTCGGGCCAGGTCAATTTTGTCTGGAATCCAACCATGTTGTAGAGGGTAGAGGTTTTGTTTTCCTGGCGAAGTTGCACCACTGCATATGGTCGTTTACCGGTTTTTGGATCAATCAGTCCCACCGGTTTCATCGGTCCGAAAAGAAGAGTTTTTTCCCCTCTTCTGGCAAGCACTTCGATGGGGAGACACCCCTCAAAACATTTCTTATCCTCAAAATCTTTAATGGAAGCTTCCTGACCATCAATAACTTCACGCCAAAACCGCTCATATTCTTCCTTTGTCATGGGGCAATTCAGATAATCACCTCTTCCGGAATCATATCTTGATGCTTGAAAAACCTTGCCATAGTCGATAGATTCCCCATCGATAATGGGTGATATAGCATCATAAAAATAGAGATATTCACTTCCCGTAATTCTTGATATGTTCTTTGCTGCTTTATCAGAAGTGAGAGGTCCCGTGGCGATAATGACAATAGAATTTTCAGGGATGTCAGAAAGTTCCTTACGGATTGTTGTCAAGCCTTCACATGAGGCAAGCTTCTTTTCAATGTATTGGGAAAAGAGAGTTCTATCAACGGCAAGGGCCTTCCCTGCCGGTACGGATGTGATATCTGCCGACTCCATAATGAGAGATTCCATAAGACGCATCTCTTCTTTCAGGAGTCCTACTGCGTTTTCTGCGCTATTTGAACGAAATGAATTGCTGCATACAAGTTCAGCAAAAAGCGGCGATTTATGGGCAGGTGAGAATACCTCCGGTTTCATCTCATAAAGGCATACGGTCCTTCCCCTTTTCAACAATTGCCACGCGGCTTCGCAACCGGCAAGGCCACCACCGATTATTGTTACGGGTTTTGCATTTACCATATAAATTATCACCAGTCGTTGGCGAACAATGAACTATGGATATGGTTAATTCCAATCAACCAATGCCAAATGACCAAATCTGAATGCCAAATAAAATTTCAATGACTCAATGTCAAAGTTCTTGTTATCATTTTAGGCATTTGAACCTCATTTGACATTTGAGCTTTGTCATTTGATATTGGTTACTCTTTGTACCCACACTCTTTGTTAGGACAGGTTTTCACATTTCCCTTTCCGCGGTAATATTTATCAATGAGAAAGGGAGATCCACATCGGGGACATTCTTCAGGTATCGGTCTGTCCCAGAGGGCATAGGTGCATTTGGGATAATTGGAACAGCCAAAGAATATTTTCCCTTTTTTTGAGCGCCGTTCGCAGAGATACCCGTCACAGCCCTCTTCAGGACATTTCACTCCTGTAGTAAGAGGCTTCGTATTCTTACACTCGGGATAACCGGAACATCCGAGGAATCTGCCGAATTTCCCCTGTTTGATAAGCATGTTTCTGCCGCAAAGATCACAAACGGTATCTGTTACTTCCGGTTCTGCCGGGCGGATTTCTCCATTCTTGTTCTGAACAAGATTCATTGTATTTTTACATTCAGGATAATTGGAACAGGCAATAAATTTTCCGTTTTTACCCCATTTTATTACCATAGGATTTCCGCACTTATCACAGAGAATATCAGTAGGAGTTTCTTCCCTCTTGACATTTCTCATTTCCTCTCTGGCCTTTTCAAGATCTTCCTCAAAAGGCGTGTAGAAATCTTTCAGCGTTTCATATCGGGTCAGTTTTCCTTCTTCGATCAAATCCAGTTTTTCTTCCATGGAGGCGGTGAATTCAACATTTACTACTCTTCCAAAATTTTTAACCAGGAGATCATTAACCAATATTCCAAGCTCAGTCGGATGGAATCTGCCTTTTTCCAACATTGTGTAATCCCTGTCCCGAATTGTGCTTAAGGTGGCTGCATAAGTGCTTGGCCTGCCTATGCCGTTTTCCTCAAGTTCCTTAACCAGTGTGGCCTCGGAAAATCTTGGCGGTGGCTGGGTAAAGTTCTGCTGTGGTTTTATTGAAATGAGAGAGAGTTTTTCTCCATCAGACACAGCAGGAAGGATTTTCCCGATTTCATCTTCACCTTCACCGTTTTCTTTGCTTTCCGTATATAGAATGGTAAATCCGGGAAACTTCATGACAGAACCCTGAGCCCGGAAAAGATAGTTCTCTGCAAGGATATCAATAGTAGTCAGATCAAATATGGCAGGGTTCATCTGGCTTGCGACGAAACGATTCCATATAAGCTGATAAAGACGAAATTCGTCATTTTTAAGATAATGTTCTATATCTTTCGGTCTATAAGATGCGGATGCCGGCCTTATCGCTTCATGGGCATCCTGAGATGATTTGGGAGATTTAAATATTCTGGCCTTGCCGGGCAAGTGTTCCTTGCCGTAATTTTCTTTTATGTATTTTCTCGCCTCATCCAATGCCTCGGAGGCAACCCTGACGGAATCGGTCCGCATATATGTAATAAGTCCAACGTGACCCTCTTTACCCAGTTCTATTCCCTCATAGAGTCTCTGAGCGACGTTCATTGTTTTTTTCGCTGAAAAACGGAGCTTTCGGGATGCCTCCTGCTGCAGCTTGCTCGTTGTAAATGGTGGGGGTGAAAATCTTTTGGTTTCCTTTTTTTCAACCTTCTCAACAATAAAAGATGCATCTTCCAGATTTTTCAGGATATCTTTTACCTGATCTTCATTTGTTATCTTTGCTTTTTTCCCATTGATCTTGAGGAATCGTGCCTCAAAGATGGGTGGATTCGAACCCTCCAGCGTCGCGATAATATTCCAGTACTCCTCAGAAACAAACTCCTGAATCTCTTTCTCTCTGTCACAGATAATCTTTACCGCCACCGATTGAACACGACCCGCACTCAAACCCCTTCTTACCTTATCCCAGAGTATGGGGCTGATCTGATAACCCACAAGTCTATCCAGAATCCTTCGCGTCTGTTGTGCTTCGTATTTGTTGCTTTCAAGCTTTAGCGGTTTCTTAAGGGCGGCGAGTATGGTATTTTTCGTCAAATCATTAAAGAGAACACGGTACACATTCTTTCCCGCCGTATCAACCTCTTCAGCGATATGCCACGCAATTGCTTCCCCTTCTCTGTCAGGATCAGGTGCGAGATATATATTCTTCACTTTTTTTGCAGACTTTTTCAGTTCAGAGATGACCTTCTTCTTCTCTTTAATGACTTGATAAGTTGGCTGGAACTGATTTTCTATATCAATACCTATCTTGCTCTTCGGGAGATCCTTAACATGTCCCAGAGATGCCTTTACATCGAAGCTGGAACCCACGTATTTTTTTATTGTTTTTACTTTCGTTGGAGATTCTACAATTATTAGAGAATCAGACATATCTACTCCTTGATTACAAATCTTTTGCCCGGTAGTTGCTCAATGTATCCCTTAAGTTCGAGAGACAAGAGGATGCTTAATGCTTCACTTGACTGACAGCCGCTGTTTGTTATTATATTGTCTACATAGATCGGTCTTTTTCCTATCATCTTTAGGATAGCCATTTCTTCGGCACTTAAATTGTCAATCTTTTGACGATTGGATGATTTTGTCTTCTCAATATTGCGATCTTGTGGCAACTTTTCTTCCTTTAATTTTTTTTCATGACGAGATATTTCAATCTGAGGGAGAATTTCTTCTAAAATATCGTGAATATTTTCGACGAGTTTTGCCCCCTCTTTCAAAAGCTTGTGTGTTCCTTTCGATCCGGGCGAATCAATACTGCCCGGCACGGCAAATACTTCCTTACCCTGTTCCAGGCCAAGCCTGGCCGTTATAAGAGATCCGCTTCTTTCAGTTGCTTCAACAACGACGACCCCGAGAGACATCCCGCTGATTATTCTGTTTCTTGCAGGAAAATGAGGTCCTTTGGGTTGCGTATTAAAGGGAAATTCCGTGATTATCGCCCCACTCTTCCATATTTTGTCAAATAATTTCTTGTTTTCCGGTGGATAAATCACGTCCATGCCGGACCCCAGCACAGCAATTGTTCGACCTTTACCGCTCAGGGCCCCTGTATGAGCGGCTGAATCTATTCCACGTGCCATTCCGCTTACAATGGTAATCCCATTGAATGCAAGCTCACGACAGAGTCGTTCCGTCATAAATTTCCCATATGTACTTGACATTCTCGAACCTATAACGGCGACGTTTATGTCATCATCAGACAGATCTCCCTTTATATAAAGAACGGGCGGGAAATCATATATATTCAGAAGAGCTTTCGGATACGAAGAATCCTTCGATGATATTATGGAAACATTCAATTTATCAGCCAACTCAAGCTCTCTGTCAACTTTTTGCCAGTCATCAAATTTATTGATTCCGCGGGCTGATTTCTCTGTAATGCGGTGAACTTTTGAAATTTCACCTGTCGATGCATCAAAGACAGCTTTTGGAGAACCGAAGATCTCGATTAAATTTTTAAAACCGATATTACCCAATTCATCGATGAATTTTAAGGCAAGCCAGTATCTTATATTTTCTTTATCCATATCCCGCTTCCATTGCTTCCGGTTAAAGGTATTTAAGAGGAACCGGAAGAGACAAGGCGCAAAATATATCGGTTGTTTATGAAGTGTCAAGTCTTTTCGTAAAATAATCAGATTATCAAATCTTGACATTGACATGATTGTCTGCTTGTAATATTTGCTTCATATATTTAAGATTTCTTTATTTTGTAAAAGGTCGATCGATGAATAAAACTGTTAACATTATTTTAATACCCCTTTTTTTTCTCATTTTGTTTTTTAGCTATTCTTCCCCTGTTGCCGCTCAAACCGTTATTTCCTCAAAAAAACCCGTGGGACCTGCCTTACAATTAACGCCCCTGAAGATTAATCTGGGGAATATAGAAAGGAATACAAGTAAGGATTTTTCAATATCCATAAAGAACACTGGCAAGAAAGAGTTAATTTGGGAAATTACAACGGCTGAACCATGGCTCATATCAAAAAATGATATATCCATCAAAAAAAATGTACCTTATTCATATGATGCCTGGGAAACCCGGAGGGAACATTTGCCGGAAACACTTTCTGCACGTAAAACCAAAAAAATTCATTTTACTGCGGATACTACTGATCTCCCCGAGGGAGAATATGAAGGGTTAATCCTGGTGAGGTCGAATGGAGGAGAGGGGAAAGTGGCTGTTTTCATGAAGGTCGTCTCTCTTAAATCGATATCGATAAGTCCAGTCTCTATAAAAGTACGAGTCGGACAGAGGAGAACTTTCAGGGCGGTTGGCGTATGGTCTGATGGAAGCAGGACAGATCTGTCCGGTCACACCGATGGCGAATGGATCATATCTGATCCTTCTGTCGGATCGTTTTCATACAAAAAGCCGGTTTTTTTAGCTAAAAAGACCGGTCAAGTTGAAATAAAGAAAATAAGGGGAGACGTAACAAGCAATACAGCTCTCGTAGACGTAGAAGAGTTTATCTCAAAACCTGTTCTATTCGTATCGCCACGAGAAATTGACCTGGGAGCCATTGGCCCGGGCGAAAGTTCACGTGGTGGCGTCTTCTCCCTGAAAAACGTTGGATCAAAAACCCTTATGTGGTCAACTGATGGACCTCATGGATGGGTTTATGCTGATGAAAAAACACTGTCAGGTATTTTAGTGAGATCTTCTCGCTATATTCACATTAATGTTGAATCTTCTTTTGAGGACATTAAAGAATATGTAAATCGACCCGGAAAAGTATATCCCGTTACAATAACAATTGGTACAATGCAGGATGCTGTAACGTATAAAAAAGAATTGCTGCCCGGTAGTTACAGGGAAATGATAAAGTTAAACTCCAATGGTGGAGCAAGACACGTTTTTATAAATTTTGAGGTTACAGCGGCAGGGGCCAGGCCTCGCCTTGCTGTCGAGCCTCCCGGGATTGATTTAGGAATTGTTGAATCCGGGAAAAGACTGGTAAAGAAAATAAAGGTTAGCAATGCAGGGGAGAACATTCTTAAGTGGAAAGCAAGGCTCCAGGGAAACAGGAGAATATTTTCCGGCATAGCCCTTAAAAGAGGGCGATATGTCTCCTTCTTCAATAAGCATATTCACAACAGGGAAATTTACAGGGTACCGGAGCAGTTGAAAGATTCTGTCTTCGTTTCCGGCAAGTGGCTAGAAGACAAAGGCTATCCCTCCAGTATTGGCGATAATAGCGGTTTGAAGAAAACCTTTTTCGGAACAGGGATAGTCATATTTGTATGGAAGGATGTTGAAGGCGGAATCCTCAATGCTTTTATTGACAATCGATTTGTCGGAAAGATTGATTGTAATTCAGAAAAAAGGGGACGGGCTGAGTTTATAATTGCCGAGGACCTTGAAGAAGGACCGCATATATTGAATATGGTTTGCGAGAAAGGGTCTGTAGTCATAGAGGGTATGAGGATCTATGGCGAAAGCCTGACGAAGGGGAAAAATGGGTGGATAAGAATATATCCCGGTCTCGGTATCACTTCAAAGGAAACAGATTATGTCAATGTAATGATTAATTCAGGTATCTTGAAGCCGGGAAACTATAGTGAAAACATACTTTTTACTTCGAATGGCGGGAGTAAAATAGTTGAGGCATCAATTGAAGTATTAGATGCTAAGCATTCAAATATCATAGACATATATAGTTATATAAAAGGGCTGGATTGTTTATTTACGGCAAACCCTGAATCTGAGAATCCGGTAGTTTTGAAAGATTATGAAAACAGGGGGGTTGCTTTTAGACTTTTGAGGAAGGGTACTCGTGGAACTACGGAATTCTACAGGTGGTATAATTTCTCAAAAGGTGATCATTTTTATTCGTATGATCGGAATGGAGGAGGAACGTCACTTAAAGGCTATCGTTTTGAAGGCTCAATTGGAAACATAGCAACATCAAGGCTGTCAAAAACTAAAGAACTTTATCGATGGCATAACCCGCTGAAAGGAACTCACTTTTATTCTACCGATTTAAAATGGAAAGGACAGGCTGATAAAGGATATAAATATGATGGAATCGCCGGTTATGTCAGGTGAAACCGCTACAGGTTTGTTTTTTGATTAGATGATTTTGAGCTTTAAAGTGGAGGTATCTGATAATATCATGGAGAAAAAGCTGGGTGAGGATCATCGTCCCTGGGGTTATTATAAGGTTCTCGCGGATGAACCGAATCATAAAGTAAAACGCATTGTTGTGTATCCGGGTAAGCGCTTCAGTCTTCAACGGCACCGTCATCGAGATGAACACTGGTATATCATCAATGGAAGAGCCATCGTAACCCGCAATACAGAAGAATTAAACCTTGAGAAGGGTCAGTCTGTCGATATCCCGCGGGGCGCTTTGCACCGAATTATGAACCCCGAAGATTATAATATGGCTTTTATAGAAGTACAAACCGGTGATTATTTCGGTGAAGACGATATTGAGCGGATAGAAGATGATTTTG
>CAZKGS010000105.1:3500-8140 GCA_964552105.1 uncultured Syntrophaceae bacterium | reverse complement strand
AAAATTTTCGCCTTCCTTGAACTTGAACAAAATTGAACATTCTGCAAAGGTCTCAGATTATTTACCCCATGGCTCAGTAATGAGTTTCAGCCACATTCACTGTGGCGGACAACTTGAGATTTAAAGATTTATCTTGCACGTGACGAAAATAAAAAATATAAGTAAACATTTAACTTAAAGGACGTTTGCTACGTCTATGCTTTAATAATGAAATAATTAAGTGAAAAATCCCATAATCCAGTATGAGATATTGTAATCGCAAATATATATTTATTGTCTTAATTTGTACAGTATTTGTTATATGTTTAGATGTCTCACCCATTTATGCCGATATTTACATGTATATCGACAAAGAAGGTAATTATTATTTTACCGACTCACCGAAATCTTCCGAATACAAACTCTTCCTGAGGGAAAAACGGGCAAAGCCTTCAGGAACACATTCAACGGACAGGTTTGACAAATATATCCACGAAGCGTCTAAAAGGTATGGTGTTTCATTTTCGTTGCTGAAAGCAATGATAAAAGTCGAGTCAGATTTTAACCCGCGGGCTGTTTCAAGAAAGGGGGCCATGGGACTTATGCAGATAATGCCTGAGAATCTCAGGAGCCTTCAAATTAACAACCCCTTCGATCCCCGGGAAAACATTATGGGAGGTACCCGCTATATTAAACAACTCCTGAATCGCTTTGGCGGAAAACTTCGTCTTTCACTTGCAGCATACAATGCCGGCCCGAATAATGTCGATTCTGCCAACGGCATCCCACGTATAGAAGAAACAGAAAATTTCGTAAGAAAAGTCATGAAATATTATTATGGCCTGGAAAGGGATAATCGCTATATGGCAAATGGTTCGCGATAAAGAAATCATTATACGCAATAGTTATTTCATAACAGGCCCTTAATAATCATGGACGTTTTTGTAATAAGATCACCGTGATTTGTTTCTTCATTTCCAACGGGTTGGCTCTGTTCATTTTTGATCATAAAAGGAATGGCTTGCACACTGGCGGGGAAGACTTCTTTCAGGAGGCCGACGGTCGTCTCCTTTCTTTTTTCAACCTTTTCCAGCCCCCCATAGCTATCCCCTTCCATCTCGTTGAATCCGAAGTCATCGATGAGCAGGATTCGTCGGACGGCATCAAGTCGGAGGCTGGCTTTTAATATTTTCCAGAACCTGCGATTGGTCTTATGGACACCAAGATCAGCAGAATTTGCAACAACAAATCCAGGATTAACAAATGCCTCTTCCGCCGTTACCGCCTGAACACCCAGTTCACCGAGGAATTTAAGAATATAGCCGGTTGCCTCGGCATAATGGTCTGTAGCAATGACCACGCAAACACTTGAGTGTTCGTCCAATATTCGTAAGATGTGCTTCCACCGCTTATCCACATGGGAATGGCCAAGATAACTCTCGACAAACCTTGAGGCGGCAATGGCAATTATATCATCCGACACGGCCGGAGAGAACTTTTCTCTGATTCTTTTTACCACAACTCCCTTGTAGCCGACAGATGTGGTACTCCCCTCCTCCCAGGTGGGATTAACAATCTCCTTCCAGAAGATCTCCGGACTTGTAACGCCCAGGTTCACCAGACCGCTTTCCCTCAGCTCCTTCATCAAATTCCCGGGCCTTGCGAACAGAACGGCGTCCAGGCTCAGTGTCCCCGAATAATCGAAAATGATCAGTTTTTCCGGTGTCATGCTATTCATTCTTTTGATGGGACTTAATTATGATGAACTCGTAAAAAGTCAAAAATTCTCCCTCTCCCTTGATGGGAGAGGATAGGGGTGAGGGTGAATAAAACGTTATTTCAGTCACTTCTAACCCCCTCCCGCCAGGGGAGGGGAAATCCGACTTTTCACGAACTTGTCAATGATATCAACCAGTTGTCTTGAAGCCATCCCGGGATCGGGAGCCGCGCAGATGGCGGATACCACGGCAATACAATCAGCTCCCGCCCTGACAACTTCCCCGGCATTAGTCATATTGATACCGCCGATAGCCACCAGGCTGTGCCGCGAATATGCCCTGATCTTGGTCAATCCTTCCAATCCCCAGGCTCCTTTGGTATCTGTCTTGGTTGGTGTTTCAAAGACGGGACTGACACCGAGATAATCGCAGTCGAGTTTCTCGGCTTCTTCCACATCCTCCCAGGTCTCCACGGAAAGACCGATAATGGCGTGAGGCCCCATAAGAGCGCGTGCCGTTTCATAGGGCATATCATCCTGCCCCACGTGCACCCCCTCGGCACCAACGGCAAGTGCAACATCAATGCGGTCGTTTATAATAAGAGGAACAGCAAAAGGGGCAAGGATTTTTTTAATGATTCTTGCTTCTTCTATAAATTCCCGTGTGGTCAGATTTTTTTCACGAATCTGCACATACGATGCATCACCTCGAACCGCCCACAAAACCACATCTTCCAGTGTATTGCTTCCGCACAGATCACGGTCGGTCACAAGATATAAGCCTTTCATTATTTCTCCTCCATCCTGACGTAAGGACTGAGCAACGAGCAATGAGGACCAAGAACTAAAGGCTAAAGGGTTTTTCCTTGATCCTTTATCCTTGTACCTTGGACCTTTTCATTGTTGACATCACCATCCACGCAAAAAACTCAGTTGTTTAGAATAAAGCATCTAAGGTGCTTTTTAATATCCGATTCGGTTAAACAGTATAGTGTGTCGAGAAACGCGGTTTGCAGGCTTCCCGGTCCTGCAGCCGTTTCCGCGGCAATTTCACCGGCAATCCCCATGACCGCCATGGCCTGTGCCGCTGCCAGGGCACAATTGCTGTTCACTGCGGCAAAGGCCCCGCACAGGGCAGACGCGGTACAACCAAACCCGGTGACTCTTGGCATCATCGGATGACCGTTTCTTATTTCAATTATATTACTGTCTATATCTATAATATAATCCGTCTCTCCGCTGATACAGATGACACTGCCGTGTGTCTTATTCAAATCTCTTGCCGTGTCAATGGCCGCGTGGGATAAGGCGGTACTGTCCACCCCTTTCGTCCTCGCCCCTTTTTCCGGGCCGAGTGCCATAACCTCCGAGGCATTCCCCCGGATGATGGAAGGGGAAGCGGTTTTGATCAGATTTAGTGCCGTTTCCGTACGGTAACGAGTAGCACCGGCTCCAACGGGATCAAGAATGATCGGAATATTCCGCTTCTTCGCCTCCCGTGCCGCCTTGAACATCGATTCCACCCATTTATCACTCAGGGTCCCGATATTGATAACCAGGGCGCCGGCAACAGCAACCATCTCCTCTACCTCTTCGGTGGCATGGGCCATAACAGGAGAGGCGCCGATAGCCAGAAGGGCGTTTGCCGTCGTATTCATAACCACGTAGTTCGTAATATTGTGAATCAGGGGCGCCTTCCCCCGGATTTCCTCAACTGCCCGCCAGATGTCTAATGCCGTGATCTTCATACTTCTTCCTTTTTACCCAGTTTTATGGCACAGAATTCGCCACACATGGTACAGCCCTCATCTTTGGCGCTTTTACTTTTCTCCAGGAATGTTCCGGCCCTTCAATCATTACCTGAACGCCGTAAGCTTTTGCCCACTTGGTCAATTCACCCAATAATATAAGTTCCTGAAGCTGTTTAGACTGAAGTCTGAAGTGGTCCAAAGAGTAAGATTGCCAAAATTTGGCGGAGAAACAACAGGTTCTCGCACCAAACATGGCTTCAAAATGCGCCGTATTCCCGCTTTTCCTGACAGCCTTCAGCCTACCCACCTGAGTAGTTACCTTGGATTTTCATTAGAATAATCCGTGTAATCTGCGAAATCTGTGGATTAAACAGGCCAGCCCTCCATCTTGTAGGCCGAATCCCAATACATATATTCGTATCTGCTTGAAGTGACAAAAATATCTCTCAGTTTTTCATATGGATAATCTCCACAAAATGTGTCCACAAGATTCCTGAGTCTGTCTACAAGATTCAGATAGTCCTCAGATAAAAAAACCGATGCCCATTCAACATATATCTTGTTTCTGTTTTCACTCAATCTATCTCTGTGGTGTTTTGCAATTTCCGAGTAGGACCAGAAGCACGGCAGAACAGATGTAATAGATTCCTGATACGGTCTTAACGAACTCGTTGCGAGAAGAAAGCTTCTGTAAGATACATTTACAGGAAGGGGTTCGACGTTTTTGGCATCCTCTATTTTATAGCCCAGCTTATTCAGCAGCTCCTCATATCCTTTAAATTCACTTGTTGCTTCTAAATGTGCTATCTCAACAATCTCCTTCACAACATCTGCAGAATCCGCCCTTGAACAGATGATACTGAAATTTTTAATTGCATCCACGAGATAATTATAGTCCTGAAGCACATAAAATCGAAACTTTTCCATCGGCAGAGTGCCTCTGTAAAGTTCAGCAACAAACGGGTGTTCGAATATCTTCTTCCATATATGCCCGGCATCTTTTCTTAATTTTTCTGAGATCTTCATGGTTTCCGTCCCTGAATAACTATATAATCCCCCCTATCATACCCTTCTGTCGGTTCTTCAACCTCATCATTTGTATACTTCGGATGCCTCGTAAGGGTTTGGATATATTTCAAATCAACAAAACCGGCATCCCTTAACAGATCCGTAACTTCCTTCGTGGAACACCA
>CAZKGS010000105.1:0-3400 GCA_964552105.1 uncultured Syntrophaceae bacterium | reverse complement strand
GTTATGAAATGTTTTTCCGCCAGCAGTTCCGATTCAAACACAATCTTGTTTTTGCTGAACCATGTATCAAAATCTTCCGGGGTCTCCTCGAAAGGCGAATTTTGCGTTGAAGTGATCAACTCGGCTACTTTTTTGCCGGAAAGAAGCATTCCGCCAAAGATGGGACCCATTCTGGGACCTCCAAAAGCGGCGTTCGCAGCCATCCCGGAAACGAACACACCGGGACAGATTTCTTTTGTGTTTTCAATAGTAAGCCTCTCCGCCTTTTCGGCCCACATGGAACGCTCACCCATGATCTTCCCGGTTTCCGTATTTAAGGCAATATCCGCCTTCCGCTCAATGACACGGAGCACCTCCGTGTCATGTCCCGTCGCGTCGATTATATGTTCTGCAGAAATAGACAGGGGATCTACATGGAGGCCTGCCATTTCCACGGGAGACCAGGTGATTACAAGACCGGTTACACGACCCTCACGAATAATCACGTCTTCCACACTCATACAATTAAAGATCCTTGCACCTGCTTTTGTTGCATGGGAACAAATCGTGGTAACTGATTCAACAGAATCGGCTGTATAGTAGCCCGGCTCATATTCTCTCGTTTTGATATCAAACAGATCAAGAAGTTTTTTCCCTTCTTCCTGCACCACGATTTCATTGAACATCATGCCGCCTCCCCACATGCCGCCGCCAATGCTCAACTTGCGCTCGAAAATCGCGACCTTTTTCCCGGCCTTCGCCAGAAACCAGGCAGCCACAAGACCGGCGGGACCGCTTCCCACTATAGCCACATCAACCTCGGTATATTCCATAAACTTCTGAGAAAACCGATCGATTATTGCCCTTGTTATTACTATCTCATTAAGTTCCATTTTAATTTCCTTTCTCTTAACGTTTTACCTGCAAAAAATTTTATTCTCAACATCCTGCGTTTTTTGCACAGGAAGCGATGTCAACAGCGAAAAGGTACAAGGTGCAAGAACAAAGGATCAAGGATCAAGGAAAAAACCTTTAACCTTTAGCCTTCAGCCTTTACCGCCCTCGATACACTCAACACCTTGTCCGCAACTTCATCAGGATTCCTGCCTAAAATCCGGACTACCGGTTCCTTTCCTACGTCACCCCGATCAAAAATCATATCCGGAACAGTATCCCGCCTTGATAGAACAAAATTTGTGCCCCACTCCAGGGAAGATCCTTCTTGTCTTTTTATGTCTTCCGGTTCATCGGATCGGCTGAAATAATCGACTGCGTACCCCAGTTCCCTGCATATTTTTACGATATCTTCTGAAAACCTTATATCCATTGCTGAACGATATTCCCTGTCATACTGCATAACCGTTAGGATGACCCCGGCAACATGACTCGACGCACCGAATTCAGGATCATAAAGGGTCCTCGCATCCTCACCAACACGAACCATTCTCCCCGGTATAGCCGCAACATCTCCTGTTTCGCCGGCATACGGAAGGGCATAAACAAAGTTTGACTGGATTTCAGGAATGACGTTGCCGCATTTCCCGTCCGTTAATCTCCGTATGGCCTCCTTGAGTTCCCTGATGCATTTGTATCGCTCGCATTCCCGAACAACATAAGCCATATGGTTTGTCGGTCCATGTCCTCCACCGATACGAAGGGAAAACCGGATGGCTGTAGTAATATAATCCTTTGCCTTTTTCACCGCTTCATAGACGGTCATCCCCTGGGCAAGGCCGGTGGCTATGGCGGCGGAAGTCGTACACCCCGTACCGTGGGTATCCTTTGTGTCTATCCTACCGGATACAAATTCATGAAACGTTTCTCCGTCATAGAGGATATCCAGGGCATCTCCCGACATATGTCCTCCTTTTACGAAAACGTTTTCGGCACCCATTCCGTTGATTATTTTAGCCGCCTTTTTCATCTCTTCGACGGTAGATACCTTCATTCCCGCCAGTTCTTCTGCTTCGGGAATGTTCGGCGTAATTACGAAGGATAACGGTAGAAGCTCTTCTATCAGTGTCTTCTTGGCCTCTTCCCTGATCAGCATGGCACCTCCCTTGGCCACCATAACGGGATCAACTACAAGTTTCTCTATCTCATATTCCCTGATCTTTTTTGCAACTGTTCTCATGATTTCAGAACTGGAAAGCATCCCCGTCTTTGCCGCGTCGATACCGATATCCGTAGCTATCGAATCAAACTGTTTTTCCACAAAATCGACGGGTATTTCATGAATCCCCTGCACACCGAGGGTGTTCTGGGCAGTAAGAGCCGTAATGACACTCATGCCGAAACCGCCTAACGCGGTAATCGTCTTCAGATCCGCCTGGATTCCCGCTCCGCCTCCGGAATCGGAACCGGCTATGGTAAGTACCCTTTTTAAATTCATAGGCTTCCTCTCTATCTCTCTATTTACACAGGTTAATCCAGCGCGGCACAGCCGCAAAGGATGAAGGCCGAGCAATGAGCAATGAGGACTGAGAGCTAAAGGCCCGGAGAGGATTATCCACTTTAATCCATTAATCCCTGATCCTTAATCCTTTAGCCCTTAGCCTTTCAGCATCTGCACAAAAAACACAGTTGTCAAAAATAAAGATCTAAACTTGATGAACTTGTAACTCGAAACCCGTAACCTCAAACTTTGAAATTCCTGATCACAAGGAGATAACCTGACTTTACAGTAATGATCCCCTTTTCAGCTATTAATCTATTGCTGATTCCATACGGTCTCCCAATCTCCATAACGCCGCCCGACAGGGGATACTCAAACCCTTCCAGTGTAATGCCGGTAACCTCGGAAGATAAGGGAAGGAGGGAAACCGTCTCACCTGCTTTCCCTTCAACCACACCTTGTTGATTAACAATAAAAAGTTCACATGTCTCATCAATAATTTTTACGTCGACACCCCGTTTAACGCCCATGATTAAAAGAGAAATATTCGCAAGGGCATGATCGATCCTGGCTCCCAGTGCACCAAAAATAAAAATCTCATCGGGCTTTAGTTTCAACGCATATTCGAGGGCAAGCTGAGTATCCGTTTCGTCCTTATTCCCGGGATATGTCAGTATTGTGGTCCCCCTTTTATTAAAGTAACGCATGGTATCATCATCAATTGAATCCATATCTCCAATAATAAATTCCGGGACGATATCGAGCGGGCGCAAATATCTCGTTGCGCCATCGGCACATATAATAATCGGGGCATTCATCTCCCTCAGCTTTTGTCTGATAAATTCAGGATCATTAATGATCCCATTGGATATGATAAAAACTCTTTTCCCCATTGGTCAGTTAAAACCCTTCAACTTGAAACTTGAAACTAAAAAGGGGCATGCCCTTTTCTGGGTATGCCCCTTATAAAAAAATCCCGTTTTAACTCCCTACGCTGGCATTACCCAGATCAGGTCCAAAGGGTAT
>CAZKGS010000104.1:5504-8212 GCA_964552105.1 uncultured Syntrophaceae bacterium | reverse complement strand
AATTATTGATGCATGTTTCACCTCTGAAGATTGGGGTCTCTGCTTCGTCTGGAAGATTTGTCTTGATGCGGCTACGGGTAAGATTGATTCGTTAATCTTCGAGGATGGATTGAATCGATAAATATAACCCCTCTTCCAAAGACTTCAAATCATGTTCATCTTTTGCGAGGAATTTCAGAAGATCAAGTTCTGAAATCTGTGGAAAAAGGAGTAAAAATATTGGACATATACCCAGAATCATGGAAGAATAAACTCGTTTTCCCCACAATTTGCCAGGTAAGATTGGTGGTATCCCGCCACCGAACAGTTTATGCATTTCCGCGGGAATCTCTCCGATCTGATGGGGTTCGCTTTTAATTTCCGGGTCTTCCGGTGTAAAAGTCATATTTTCTATGGCGTTAAGTGATTCAAGTAATGTTCCATTCTCCGGCAATCTCTTCGCTGCAGCAACCTGGTCAATACCAGAACGAAGGCAGCTTTCTACAAGAGGAAACACATCTTTTCCCCCTTTCTTCACCAATGCAAGGAACCCCATATGGTCTGAAAGGAATATATTGTCTTTGGCTCTGGAATTCTTCCGTGGATCATGCCATGTAAATTCGACAGAACTCATGCATGGAGAAGGACAATGATAACATGCCATATTGCGCCATTTTGTTTTTTTTATGATTTTTTTCAGGTTGTCTTCGATTCCGATCTTTTTCAGGACGGAAAGAAATCCTTCATTTTTATGTCCTTTATCTGCAAAAAGATTTCTGTCTATTGTTTCATTATGCTTAAGGTTGTCTTCGGCGAAGGGAAGACCATTTATTCCATTGAAGATGATTCCCTTGAGATTTTTTGAGGCCATCAGGGAAGCCAAACCCGCCTTATCCAGACTGCCCTTCATTCCTGTTGAAACAGAAGCACAGAGAACGCCATGATCAGCAGCGGGGCCTGTCAGGATTATCGACCGGAATTGGATGATTTCCTTCTTCAATACCTGAACAGCCTCAGGAACCGCAAGCCCGGCAAGATGCTCCGCTGAAACAATATTCATTGTTCCTTTTTCGATATGCAACATCTTAGGTGAAGAAGCGCATCCTTTGATCACCAGAAAATCAATGCCGGAGAACTTCATCTCCGGGCCGGTCCGCAGCATAAGGGGTACGTGGCAAAGATTTCCGAACCGTGGCGATAAGAATGTCGCGACAGAAAGGCATGAAGCAGGAGCAAAGCTCCCCGTCAGGGGGCCAACACCGAGGATCAGAGGGTTATCATCTTTATATAGCTTAAAAAGATCTGCATTTACTGCTGCGCCACCGATCTTTTCCGCGACAAGCTGATTGTTCAGAGGCGCCACCTCTGAGGATGATTCAGAAAGATCGACTATCCCAACCTTCATATTGTAAAAATTATTGAATAGCTTCATAATTCAATCTTTCCCGGTACCGTCTTTTGCCACCGGAATCTTATCTTTGCCGCACCGTAAGGGCATCGATCGATGCATCTCATGCATGTAATACATTCGGTCATCGGTATGTCCGGCGATAAGCCTTCTCTCAATTTATCCGCATCGATAATCCCCATCGGGCATACTTCCGCGCATTGAATACAGGAAAATTTTTTGCACTGATTTGCGCCGATGACAATTTTTATCAGACCAATCTTTGCAAAAAGCGCCAGGATAGCCCCCACTGGGCAGAAATACCTGCACCAGACCCGCCTTTCTGTTACTTCGAGGCCTGCCAGTGCAGCCACTATTCCCAGATTAGCGCCATTAAGGGTCCCCGTAGCTCCATAGGAACGGCAAATCGAACCAATGGGACATACGGGACAGAAGGCCTGGAAACCGAAGGCGCAACTCCCCCCCACAGCTCCGGCAAGGATTCCGTACTTTGCCATCCTGCTCTTGAGAAATGACGGCCATCCGATCTTCTTTGGAGTGATTTTATCGACAAGATCGAGGAAAAAACCGAAGGGGCAGATCCATCCGCAGAAAAACCTCCCTGCAAGGATGGTCAATCCGAGGATCAGGGAAGCCGACAGAATCCAGACGAGCACGATTGTACCTGATGACGCAATGTTCTGGAGAACTCCTGCAGGACAGGACAAACTAAGCGAACCCGCTTTCAGGGAACAGAATGTTCCAACCAGGACAACGGCAAGGAGGAGAAATGAAATGGTCTGAACGGACCATCTCAGGCCTTTTATCCATCTGATCTTTTTCCCTTTTGTAAAGGTAAGGGCACCTGCCGGGCAATATTTAACACACAGCGGGTCACCCTCACAGAGATCACATTTGTTGATTTCTTCCGTTATTGGATCTTGAAGCGGTGCAGCCTCGGGGCAGGCCATTGTGCAAAGACCGCATGCGACACAGAACAGCTTGTTGATACGGACAATTCCGTCTTCTCCCTTTTCGATCGCCCTGGTGGGACAGGCTTCTATACACAAAGGCTTGCGGCAATGCTGGCAGAGGATCGCAAAATTCTTGCCATTTTCCTCATCTCTGAGCACTTCTATGCTGGCGGACGCGGGAGCTATTTTAGAGATATTTCTCAAAGAACAGACCATTTCACAGGTGCCGCAACCGGTGCATTTTTTCGGATCAAAGAGAATACCGGAATGACGTCGCGGCATAAAGTAGTCGGAGAAAGTCTTTTTCTCTTCGCGACGTGGCCTGAGATCCTCGAGAGTAATAATATTATTTTGTTCGGCTGCTTGTT
>CAZKGS010000104.1:0-5404 GCA_964552105.1 uncultured Syntrophaceae bacterium | reverse complement strand
CGACGTGGCCTGAGATCCTCGAGAGTAATAATATTATTTTGTTCGGCTGCTTGTTTCTGCATTATAGTACCTATGTATTACGTAACATGTAAATCTCCCTCCTGCATGAGGGGCAAAGCTCGAGAACGTCCAAAACATTAGGAGGTTCCTCTCTCAACTTTTCAAAAACAAAGTCTTTTACGGGAATTGATAGAAACTGTTTGCCGCAGCGGGTACAGTATTTTAAATTTTCAACAGCATTTTCTTTGATTGCTATTTCCCTGAGATCTCGAATCAGATCGCGGCAGCTAACTCCCTGTGGACAAACATCAGTGCCAGCATTACATTCGGTACAATACCAGATATTTTCATCCGTAATGATGTCATTCCCAGTCAAGGTTTTTTTAATCACTCCCCGTGGTGACATTTCGATGGAAAAATTTGAGTACATCTCCGCCATGGGACATACCGCGACACACCTGCCGCATTCCACACAACTGTGAGCGCCGGAAGATCTTTTCGCTTCGGCAATCCTGTCTTTACCGTTAGCCATCCTGTGATACCTTCCTTACATCCGCGGCACATACCTTGAATTCCGGTATTTTGGAAAGGGGATCCAGGACCGGATTGGTCAGCATATTGGCCCGTGCCTCTGCAAAGTGAAAGGGCGCGAAAATACAGCTTTTTGAGACACGTTTCGTTATCCGGGCGGTTGTTATAATATTTCCCCGGCGGGTTGTTATCTTTATTTTCTCTCCATCTTTCACGTTCAGATGCGCAGCATCTTCCGGGTTGATTTCAGCATAGGCCTTTTTCAATTCCCTGTTGAGAAAAGGTGAGCGGCGTGTCATCGTACCGGTATGGTAATGGGCAAACATTCTTCCCGTACTTAGATAATAAGGATAATTATCATCGGGCAGTTCCTTTGGTGGAGTGTGCTCGGGAATGACGAAAAGTCCTCTGCCCCGGGTAAACCGGTCTTTATGAAGATACTGTGTGCCAGGATGCTCTGAATCAGGGCAGGGCCACTGCAGGCCTTCCCGCTCCAATCTGTCAAAGCGGATACCCCCATAGGCCGGGGCCAGAGATGCGATTTCCTCCATGACTTCTTCAGGATGGCTATAAGAAAAATCAAGTCCCAAAGCGTTTCCAAGAAGGCATAAAATCGCAAAGTCTTCTTTTGCATTCCCCGGTGGATCGACTGCTTTTCTTAAGAGCTGAAATCTTCTCTCCGTATTGGTGAATGTTCCGGACTTTTCGGCAAAACAGGAGCCCGGAAATATCAGATGCGCGAACTTTGCCGTCTCGGTTAGGAAAATATCCTGGACGATGAGAAAATCGAGGCCCTTCAGAGATTCCAGTACATGATTGAGATCGGGATCACTCAATGCGGGATTTTCCGCCATGATATATGCCGCTCGGATATCCTTTCCCGCGCGACCGATGATTTCCGTCACGGTAAGACCAGGCTTATTGGAGAGTTCAGCTCCCCAAGCCTTTTGAAATTTGTTCTGAATTGATGAATCACTGACGCTTTGATAGCCGGGATATACAGTGGGCAGGGAACCCATATCACAGGCTCCCTGGACATTATTCTGCCCCCGAAGGGGATATATACCAGAATATTCTTTTCCCACATGGCCGCACAACATGGCAAGATCGCAGATGGCGAGAACGTTGGCTGTTCCACAAGCATGTTGAGTGATACCCATGCAATAGATTATGGCGGATTCTTTTGCTTTTGCATAAATCTCCGCTACACTTCTGATGAGTTCTTCATCTATACCGCATTCCCCGGCAGCCCGTTTAACAGGCCATAACTTAAGGAATTCATTCAGATCTTCAAATCCTTCCATTTGTGCACTGATAAAATCCTCGTTGTGTAGCCCTTCGTCAATAATGTGTCTCATCATGCCGCACAGCAGCGGAATATCCGTTCCCGGATTTATCCGGAGGTGAATTTTCGCATTCCGGGTGACTGCCGTTTCACGGGGATCTACAACGATGAGTGTCGCACCCCTGTCAATAGCCTTATAAATTTCCCTCATGATGATCGGGTGACTCTCTGCTGTGTTGGAACCGATAACGAGAATACACTCAGCTCCGGCTAAATCGGAAATAGAATTTGTCATCGCCCCGCTGCCAAGGGCCTGTACCATGGCAACCGTTGTCGGGGCATGACACAGGCGTGCACAATGATCCACATTGTTCGTTTTAAAAGCCATTCGTATCAGTTTCTGGAAGAGGTAATTTTCTTCATTGGTACATTTGGCGGAAGAAAGGCCACCTATGGCGTCGCCTCCATGTTTTGCGGCAGTCTCACGCAATTTCAAGGCCGCCATCGGTATGGCTTCATCCCATGGGATTTCCTGAAACGTAGCACCCTTTCTCAAAAGAGGAGATGTCAGACGGTCGGGATGGTGGATAAATTCGTGGGCAGACCATCCCTTTATGCACAGACTTCCCTTGGAAACGGGATGTCCCCTGTCGGGGTAAGTGGCAACGGCAACGCCACCTTCGACCTTTATAATAAGGCCGCAGCCGGTGCCGCAATAAGGACAAATGGTCTTGATAAATTCAGGATTCATCTTTTTCCCTCAGCGAGTTTATCCATGCAGGATATTCCCTGTCCGTATCGGGTTTTTCAAAAGCACCGGAAAGAACTGGTGATTTTATCTCAGGATCAAGCCCCGCCTCGTACCCGTATTTTTCACGGAGCGTTTGGCGCATCGAAAGCTGCAGATAGAGGAGAGGAATATTGACGGGACAGGCCTCCTGACAGGCTCCACAGGCCACACATGTATCCGACAGGTGAAAAGCACGTATAAGATGAAAGGTTATCATTTCCGCCGGTATGACACCTTTTTGCACCCAGACCTCATCTTCCAGCTTGCAAGGATCACAAATGCAGATAGGGCAGGAATTTCTGCATCCATAGCACTTGATGCACCTTTTCAGGACGTTCGCCCATTTTCCCATCCTTTTTTTGTCATTGCCGATCAAAAACTCCCGGACTCTTTCATCCTGAAAAGGATCTACTCCTGAAACCTTCTCTCCTGCATCGAGTTTCGCCGGATAAGGCCTGTCGCAAAGACATATAGCCGCCTGTTCCTGACTGCAGGCAATTCCAATCGTAAGGAGGTTTTCCTTTTCTATCTGGTTTCTCTTTATCAGTTCAATCAAAGCCCTTTCATCGCATCCCCGGCAGATTACAGCCAGTTTGTAATTTTCCGGTGAGGAACGTAAAATACCCATAGCAAGCTTTGCCAGCAACCATTTCGGTTCAAGAACAAGGGCATCTAATTCCGCAGGATCTTCGAACACATGAGGCTGGACAACATTCCATTGATTCCTCATTAAGCCAAAGATACCATCGGCCTTTTTATCTTCAAGAATCTGCTTTGCTATATTTTTTGTTTTCTCTAGCATAATCAGCTTATTACTCCAAACGGCTACAACCAGGGATCAATGGGAGGCAGTAAAACTAACTCGTCAAAGAAATTTTTTACTATCTCTTCAAACTGATAATCTTCATGTGCAGTCCCAAAACTGAACAAAAGCCTGTTACTTCCTATACCTGTTGTGTCCAGGAGATCTTTTAAAAGCTCCATTCTCTTGATGGCAGTGTGGTTTGCATTATTATAACGACACCCTCCTATGTGACATCCCAGAACAGCTATACCATCAACCCCGCCGGCCAGCGCCCTTATAATTGCATCGGTTTCAACAAGGGCCGCGCATTCCACCGGAATGACACGAAACAGGGCAGGTAGAGAAATCCTCTTCTTCCCGGCGGCATCAGCTCCGATAAGACCACACCACTTGCATGCGAAAATCAGGATTTTGGGCTGGTTCATTTTAACCTCTCGCATTACTATCTGTGTTCTGCTTTTTAAAACGCCCTTTTTATCATTTCACCCACCATGCGATAATTATGCTCGGGAATCTGTATGGTCCCGTTGGGACATACGGAAACGCAGCTTCCGCAGGCCTTGCATTTCATCATGTTAACGGTACTGATATATCTGCCCTCCAGCTTTTCAAGATGACAGGCTTTGAAGGGACAGGCGGCAACACAGTTTCCGCAACCCGTGCAGGCATCGGCATCAACACAGGCATGACCTGATTTCAGACCGGGAACCCGGCTGAGTGTCGATGCTGCAATTGTACTCTGTCTTAAATACGAAACGGCCTTCATGGCCGCCGCTTTTCCCTGTAATATCGCCTGATCTGAAGCAACGGGCCATCTCGCAGAGCCGCATATGAAGATGCCATCCGTCTTTGTCTCCAAGGGATGCATCGGATAAATCTCCGAGAAAAATCCGTAACGGTCAACTTCAATGCCCAGCATCTGAGCCAGTCGCGTATTATCATTGTTTGGGACAAGGGGAGTACTTAAGACTACCAGATCTGTCTCGATTTTCCTTGTAATGCCGGTTACCGCATCATACACTTCTACGGATTCAACATGATCACTGCCTATGATCTGAGGTGGTTGTTCCTCTTCAAAGCGAATGAACTGAACACCCTTGGAGAGGGTATCCCTGTAATATTTCTCCAAGGTGTTCCCCGGTGTCATAATTCCCCGGTGGAGAATGAATGCCCGCCCGCCCGGGACATTTTCAACGATTCTCGCGGCATTTTTAAGACTGATGGGACAACAAATGGTTGAACAATACGGTCTTTCTCTATCTCTTGCACCAACACATTGTATAAAGACGGTTTTTTTTGTTTTTAATGATCCATTCAGGATTTGTCTTTCAAACTCCATCTGTGTAATCACATTCTTGATTTCGCCATAACGATAAAGCCCGGTCGGGAAAAATATCTTTGCACCCGTTGCAATGATGATAATCCCTGATTGAATAGAATTATCTTTTCCCTGAGATGAAAATTGAACTGTGAAATTGCCGGTGTCTCCCTCAATAGAAGCGATTTTTGACTGCGGATAGAAGGTAATGAGGGGATTGTTTTCAACCTCTCTAATATATGGTTCCAGTTTGTCCGATGCATCTTCATTGTCAGGATAGCAACGGGAAATCAATCTAAGCATTCCGCCGGGGGCATTTGCCCTTTCGAGGATGTTAACCTTAAAACCCGTTTTTGCCAGTGATGTGGCGGCGGCGAGACCCGCAGGACCTGCGCCTATTATCAGGGCATCAGGATGAACGCTTACACGCATATCTTCGGATACTTCTTTATGCTGAAGGGCAGCGAGGCCCATATTGATGAGATCTTTCGCCTTTTTTACGGCGCCTTCCGGGTCATTGCCATGAATCCATGCGCATCCTTCCCTTATGTCCACCAGGCCGATTTTGTGCCGTTTTATTCCCTCTTTGATGAGACCATCGACAGGAAGATTGCCTCTCGATAAAGTCGAACAGGCAGCGATTAATACCTTGTCAGCTTTGCTTTCATTTATTTT
>CAZKGS010000103.1:3672-8216 GCA_964552105.1 uncultured Syntrophaceae bacterium | reverse complement strand
TGCCAGCGTAAAGAGCATATCGGCCAGTCTGTTAAGATATTGATTGATCATATCATTATATATTATGCCTTCGCTTTTCATTCTTGCTGCCATTCTTTCCGATCTTCTGATAATTGTTCTGCCCACGTCTATCTGAGCGGAGACAACCGTCTCGCCCGGATAGATAAATTCTTTTTTCATTGTGAAGTCTTTTTGAAGTTCTTCTATGATATTTTCTAAACGATCTACATCGTCCTGAGTAATGGTGCGACTGAGTTTCTTATAATCTTCTGAAAGCGTAGAAAGTTCTGCACCCATAACAAGAAGATCTTTCTGGACGGCAAATATGATATCTTTAATTTTTTGATTTTCTGTGCCCGCTTTTGCTACACCAAGTGCCGAACTTGCCTCGTCAAGTATGCCGTAAGTTTCGGGTCTCAAATCAAATTTTGGAACTCTCTGACCGCCGAGCAGACTTGTCTCTCCTTTATCCCCTTTTTTTGAAAATTTCATTTCGCCATCCTTTCTATATACCTGTTTACAATTTTCATAATTGCCTTGGCATTTCTGCGGGCATGCCATAGAATTTTTTCCATGGTCAATTCCTTTTCCTGGAGACCGTGGCCGTAATTGTCCACGGAGCATAGAGATGCGTAGGGCAGCTCCATTTCTTTTGCAATTATAGCCTCACTTGCCATTGTCATTCCCACAAGATCGGCAAACTGTGCCATCATGGTGATTTCAGCCCTGGTTTCAAGCCTTGGGCCCGTGGTCTGCCAGTAGATTCCTCCGTCTACAACATCTATGCTACAGTCACGAGCTGCCTCAATCCAATTCTTACGGATCTTTTCACTGATGGTCGGTGTGATGTGTACGGGTTTCCTGTTGAAGATAGTAGGCGCTCCGAAAGCCATTATAAAGTCGTCCGGTATTACGAGTGTCCCGGGTTTTAAATGTCTTTTCAAAGAACCCGTGGAATTTATGCTGATGACTTCTTCAACACCCAGGTCTTTCAATGCTTTGAGATTGGCCTGATGATTGATCAAATGGGGAAGAATATGATTCCTGGGGTCTTTGCCATGTCTCGGTATAAAGGCAACAGTATCGGAGAGGAAAACGAGGGCTTTGCCGAATTCATTTTCCATCTCCCGTTCTTTAAGATCTTTAAAAACACCCTTTCCCTGCAGAAAAATTGTACCAGACATAATGCCCACAATTTTCATTTGACTTACTCCAGCGCATGCTTTTGAGGAAACTTGTACCAGAAACAGATTTTCCTGTCAAAGCAGTTATGAAATTGTGTTTGACATGATTTGACATTATGTGACAAAGTTACTAAGTTAATGTGCATCCAGAAGTGGAAAGGAGAGCAATATGGGCAAGGAAGATTTATTGATTCACGTAAATGATGTTAATTTTGAAAAAGAGGTCATCAAGTCTGATAAACCGGTACTGGTTGATTTATGGGCGCCGTGGTGTGGTCCCTGTATTGCCATAGGACCTATAGTAGAGGAACTTGCCGAGAAGTATAAAGATAAAATCAAGGTAGCAAAACTCAATGTCGATGATAGCCCGAAGACTGCAACGTCTCATGGTGTAAGGAGTATACCGACTCTCATGCTGTTCAAAGACGGAAAGCTGGAGGATACTTTAATTGGTCTTGTGCCCAAGGACCGTCTTGAAGATTTTATTAAGAAGGTATTATAGGGTTAATGACAAATGACAAAGCTCAAATGTCAAAGAAATAATATTTTGGCATTTGGTTTTTTTCAGAAAAACAGGAATAGGAATCAAAAAAAGTGCATTTTAGAAATGTAAAAATATTTCTTATAATAGTTGTCCTTGTTTCAATGCTGTCCGGATGTGCCTGGTTTAGCAAAGAGTCTATCGGCCGTGGTACTCCGGAAGCCCTCTACCAGAAAGGATATGAAGACTATCACCGGGGTAAATACAAAAAAGCAATTGAATCATTTCAAAGGGTGCAGGAAGAGTATCCGTTAAGCAAGCTGGCAATAATGGCTGAAATAGGTATTGCTGATTCACACTTTAGCAATGAGGAATATGCCGAGGCTGAGATGACGTATGAAGATTTTATGAATATGCATCCCACCAATGAAAATCTTCCTTATGTGATGTATCAAATTGGAATGTGCCATTACAGTCAGATGAGCGGAATAGATAGAGATCAATCTGAAACACAAAGAGCAAAGGAAAAATTTGAAAGGCTTATAACCCGCTTTCCCAGCAGTAAATTCTCCTTTATGGGAGAAAAGAAATTAAGAGAATGCAGGAAAAAGCTCGGCGAACATGAATTTTATGTGGGTCATTTCTATCTAAAAATAAAAAAATATAATGCTGCCTTGAAGAGATTTGAAGTTGTTGCAAAGGAATATGCAAATCTCGGGATGGATTACAAGGTAAGTTATTTTATCAATGAAACAAAGAGGCTCATTTCTGAGGAGGAAAAAAAGGAACAGCAAGAGTAAGCACAGCCTATCGAACAATCCTGTCAATCACGAACCATTCATCCTCCGAATCGGAGGCCGTATCTACCAGGAGATGTATTATCTGTAATTCGGGATACAATCTTTTAATATCATCCAGATCTACCGGCTCGAATTTTTTCTTGTTATTCATATAGGCCTGTTCTGTCAGGGCGTTGGACTCATAGTTATCCATGGTTCTTTTAGAGATTTTATCAAGAGAATATTCCTGAGGGCATTGTGTCTGCTGGATAATAAATGTCTTGTGATTTTTAGCGGCCACCCCGGCGGCCCTTCTTCTGAGTGATTGGGTGATGAAGGTGGCATCAAGGATGACACCTTTTCCCCGGGATGCGAGATCATCTGCCATAGAAAACATCCTGTCATAGACGAGCTTTCTCTTATCCATGTCAGATGCGACCTTTTCATCGAAGATGTCTTCGTCTTTCAGAACCTCACGGCGTATAAGGTCGGTCCGTAACATCTCGTAGCCCTTGATACGTGCTATAGCCTCTGTGGTTTCGGTCTTGTTGGTTGCAGGAAGCCCGCAGGCAATCAAAACCGCATCATTTTCAAGTTCCTTTTCAATATATGCCTTAAAACGTTCTCTCATTGAACAACTCCTTTTTTACAGAATAAAGGATCAAGGTGCAAGGATCAAGGAAAAGCCTTCAGCTCTCATTGCTTATTGCTCATTGCTCGTTGCTCAGCCCTTTGACCTTCAGATCACATACTCATATGCAAGATCGTAGTATTTTTTTGCATTCTTGAAAGCATTCTCTCTGGCTGACTTGTCGATACCTTTATCATCAAGCATGAAGGATGTAACCTTTGCCCTGACAAATGCCCTGTACACCTTATAGAAAAGGAGCACTTCTTTCATTGAGATATCCCCGGAAGCCTTAATATATGCATCTACGAAGGCGTTGCCAAGCTCACTCTCGCCGTTGTAATCGAAATCCATTGATAAAAATGCGACGTCAGATGCCACATCCCCGAAACGAAACCGTTCGTTGAATTCTATGCAATCGAATATGAAAATATTGTTGTCCTCTATGCAGATATGCTGCAGGTGGAGATCCCCGTGACAGTCCTTGATACAGCCTTGCTCGATTCTCTTCTCGAACAGGGTCTTGTTGTCTTCCATGAAGGCATTACTCCACAATTCTATGGCATTGAAGGCCTCACGAGAAACGGGACCACCGATATATTTTCTTGTTTGATCAAAATTTTCCACTATATTGGTGGATATGACATCCGGTTTTCCGAATGACCGGGATTTTTCATCACCGGGTATACTCCTGTATATTCCTGCGAGATGTTTGCCTACACGCTTCATGTCATCTTCTGTTACATTGTCTGCCTCCAGGAGTTTGTAGAGCATTTGATCTTCATTTATCCGCTTCATCTTGAGGGTGTATTCTACAATATTGGATGTATTGCCGAGAATGAGAGATCTGTTTACTTCTGATATCGGGAGAATGGCGAGATACACGTCGGGGGAGAACCGTTTATTCAACCTGAGTTCCTCATTGACGTAGAATCGTCTTTTCTCCAGGGTGGTGAAGTCAAGAAACCCGAAATCGACGGCTTTTTTAACCTTGTATACCAAATCTCCGGCAATAAAAATAAAAGAGATGTGGGTCTGAATAAGTTCAACCGAGCCCGGTATGTGTGGATAAAATTCAGGTTTCATCATCGATTCAACAAGTTTCGGGTGGGTCATTATTTGTTCTCCTTCTAAGGGCTAAGGGTTAAGGGTTAAGGGCTAAGGGAATAATAATTTTTGCCTTGTTCCTTATAACTTTGCTTCGAAAATGCGGATGTATGATACCAGTTCCGGTATTAATCTCAAGTTTTAAAATTTAAGAATATCTTGATATTTATTAAAATCTGGTGGAAAATACGTAAAACAGCAAAAGGAGACTAAAATAATGAGATTGTCTTTAATATTTTTACTGTTATTAATTTGTTTTTTCCCGCTGAACACATTTGGTGAATGCATAATAGGTGATTGTGTCAATGGACAGGGAACTATGATCTATCCTGACGGCAGCAGATATGACGGGGAGTTTAAGGATA
>CAZKGS010000103.1:0-3572 GCA_964552105.1 uncultured Syntrophaceae bacterium | reverse complement strand
TGACCTATCCAGACGGCAGGAAATATGTGGGTCAATTTGAGGATGATCTGTTTAATGGACAGGGAACCCTCACGCATCCGGATAGTAGAAAATATGTAGGAATGTTTAAAGATGGCAAGTCTAACGGGCGAGGGATAGGTACCTATCCTGACGGCAGTAAATATACGGGTCAATGGAAAGATGGTGAGTTTAATGGAAAGGGCACTATGATCTATCCCGACGGCAGAAAATACGAAGGAAAATTCAGGGATGGTAAGCGTGTTAGATGATGCTGGATTGAGGAGCAAGGAGCAAGGAAACAGCTAATTTTGAATTTTGAATTACAGGGCAAAGGATCAAGGAATTATTATTCCTTTAGCCTTCAGTCCTCATTGCTCATTGCTTAGTCCTTGCGGCTTTGACTTATTGCCAGGATATCCCCCGTTTCCACACCGATGTCTTTTGCAACAATGGGACACTTGGCCATGAGGAGAAAATAGAAATTTATACCCCCGGCATTGCTGAGCGCTTCGTAGTTTCCCTGACCCTTTGATATGACTACATCATATGCCGCAAGTTTTTCGAGAAATTCCGGATCTGTCCGGTCGTCATAGTCCCGTCCGAAATCAATAACATCTATTGTCATGTTTTCAATCTTGTCCATACCGGCCTGTCTCGCAGTTTCCATGGTTGCATCGTTTATAATTGGCCTGGCCTTTACAAAGACATGCCACTCTTTTTTGCCGTACGTCTTATCAATTGTTTCCATGAAAAGCCTGTCGAATACAATTTCCCCTGCATTATCCGTCAGATATGCTATGGTTCGGGTATTCTTTATATTGTTCTTCAGCTCTGCCGAGTGATCGATTTTCAGTTTTTCGTGTTTTAGCCGTTGAAGTGTTTCATGGATATTAAATTCCGATTTTGCGCCATAGTCCATGATATTTCCCGCAATGGCAAACCGGATGGCCTTACCGACAGGGTCATTGTTGTTTTTAATCTCTTTTTGAAGATCCTGGTACATATCAAGGACGATGGCATTGCTCCTTATTTTTTCCTCCCTGTATGGATCTTCTACCCCGAGAACATCCATGACGGTAAAATGAACCTTGAACCCTATGACGGAAGGTGTATCGTGCCAGTTGCCTTCAGAAATAGCAGTAAGGGAAGCCCTCAATACCTCTTCCTGCTTTTTTTCGTTATCTGTCGAAAATCTTGCAGCCTGCAGCGCCTGTCTCAAAAAGCATGGAATACAGTCAAGATGTATCTTCATGTCGTTCACAACCTCTAATATTTTGTATGACTTCCATAACATATGAAGTTATTAATGAAAACAAATATATTAACCTGCGGAATCATCTTCAATTTTACACCTTGAAATATCATGGACCTTATAGTATTGTCTCAACACTGAAATTTTCAGTTGGGGTTATTAGGCAAGCGAAATATTAGCCAGTTCTGCATTTTTTCACTGCGAATTAACATTTCGCTCTTCATTATCAAGCAAACAAATTTGCGCCACACGGTTTTTCGTGCGTAGAGGTATCTGAATCTGAAAGGAGACAGAAATGAGAAAGACTCCCCTGTATGATTATCATCTGAAATTAGGCGCCACAATTATCGATTTCGGCGGTTGGGCCATGCCGGTCCAGTACACCAGCGTTATGAAAGAACACCGTGCGACCAGAGAGGCTGCGGGACTTTTTGACATCTGTCACATGGGGGAAATCGATGTGAAGGGTCCTTTGGCCTTTGATTTGCTGCAATGGGTGATGTCAAGAAACCTTGAAGGACAGAAAATCGGTCAGATGAAGCTCAGTGTACTGACCAATGAGCAGGGCGGGATTATAGATGATCTTACAGTTTACATGCTTGCTGAAGATCATTATCGCCTCGTAACAAATGCTGGTTCAAAAGATAAGGACTTGAACTGGATGCAGAAAATAAGGGAGGAAAAGGGTTTTTCCAATGTTCGGATCATTGATATGACGGATAAAACCGGAAAGATTGACATACAAGGACCCAGGTCCGAAGTTATCCTGCAGAAACTGGTTTCTCATGATCTGGCCCCCTTAAAGTTTTATAATTCCATGGAATCACAAATACTGGATATTCCGGCATTGATATCACGCAGTGGCTATACCGGTGAAGACGGATTTGAAATTTACATGGAGGCTGAAAGAACGGGGGATGTCTGGGACAAGCTTTTAGAGACAGGCGCTGAATATGGTTTAAAACCTGTCGGATTGGGTGCACGGGATACCTTGCGCCTGGAATGCGGAATGATGCTGTATGGAAATGATATGGATGAAACAACAACGCCTTTAGAAGTTGTTTATGGCTGGATAACAGATCTCGAGAAAGACTTCATCGGTAGTGAGAACTTGAGAAAACAAAAGAAGGACGGGTTAAAAAGAAAGCTTGTCGGCTTTGAGATGGAAGAAAGAGGGATCGCGCGGCACGGGTATAGGGTATTCAAGAGTGGTCAGGAGATAGGGGAGGTGACCTCTGGAACATTTGCACCAACCGTGAATAAGGCAATCGGGATGGCTTTTGTCCCTGAATCCTGTAAAGAACCGGGCACTGAAATAAGTATTCAAATTCGCAATAAGCAGGCGAAGGCAAAAATCATCAAACTACCCTTTTATAAAAGGTGAAAATAATAGGAGGATAAAATGGCCAAACCGAACCCGGATGACAGAAGGTATTCAAAAGAACACGAATGGGCGAAGGATAATGGAGATGGGATAATTACCATGGGTATTACCGATCATGCCCAGGAATTACTGACGGATATTGTCTTCGTCGAGCTTCCGGAAACGGGGAAAAAAGTAGAACAGATGGAGCCGTTAGCAGTTGTGGAATCTGTAAAATCGGTTTCAGATGTTTACTCTCCGGTTAGTGGTGAAGTAGTCGAAGTGAACGACATTCTGGAGGAGCAGCCGGAACTCATAAATCAGGATGCCTTCGGTGAGGGCTGGATAGCCCGAATTAAGATGGATGATCCCGCCGAATTGGATAATCTGATGGACGCGGCCGGCTATACCACTTTAATTGAAGAAGAAGAGCATTAAAAGAAAGCAAAGGATAAAGGATCAAGGAACAAGGTTAAAGGTTAAACGGCTTCTTTGAACCTTGCTCCTTTGTCCTTGAACCTTGAACCTTTGTTGAAGAAAGGATTACCGCATGGATTATATACCTCATGCCCAGGATGATCTGAGGGAGATGATGCAGACGATTGGTATTGAATCTCTCGATGAACTATTTGTCGATATTCCCGAGAAATACCGTCTGAAGGAACTGCTTGTTTTGCCGTCTTCTCTGTCGGAACAGGAAATCTCAGGAGTGATGAATAAGGCCGGCGCAAAAAATTTCATTCCTGATATTACCCTTACGGGAGCAGGCGCTTATCATCATTATATACCCTCCGTGGTGGGACATATGATTTCCCGTTCCGAATTTTATACGGCCTATACGCCTTATCAGGCAGAAATCAGTCAGGGCATTCTGCAGGCCATTTATGAATATCAGACTATGATTGCAAAGCTGACGGGTATGCAGGTTGCCAATGCCTCCATGTATGACGGTGCTTC
>CAZKGS010000102.1:0-8339 GCA_964552105.1 uncultured Syntrophaceae bacterium | reverse complement strand
CTTTGAACAACGTCCCCTTTTGCCCGATTACTGCGTCAGACTCAAATTTCAATCCTCGAAATACTAAATGTATTCCTCCGGTTGAAATTTTCGCCTTCCTTGTACTCGAACAAAATTGAACATTTTTCAAAGGTCTCATTTCATATTGGCTGAAAATACTTTTTCCGTAAAGCGTTGGCAATATCGGCGTATTTTTTGGTATATTTATTTGTTTCATGAGTCAGCTGTTCATAAACAGAGTCCATAATTTTAGAATTCCCTCTCCCAGCCCTAAAAGAAAAGCACATCCCAATATGCTTCCCCCAATCAGAAGCGGATAACCGGTGGGCTTGGAAAATTTCAAGAGTTTCGATAAAAGCACCCCGCTCCACATGCCGCAACCTTTAATCGGCAACATGGTAATAGCTACAACTCCGGGTGCCCCCATGACCTGCATCCAGCGAAAGAGTTTTGATTCGCTGAGCCGCTTTCCCTTTTTTATAGTTCTTTCAGAAAACTTTCGTGCCAATAAGCTGTCAGATATTGTGCCGTACAGATGATAGAATAACGGGATCTGAAGCGTATCCAGCAGAACCACTACGGGCAACAAAAAAGAAGCCTTATATCCCAGAAATTGAGCACTCAGGATGGCAACAGGCCTGCCTCCCACTATATAGAGCGGGATAAAATATATCACGAAATGTTCTGCAAGATTGTTTTTCAGGAATATAACAAGGTCCATCATGAGCTAACCTTATTTATATAACTTTGAAATTTATTTAATGCAATTTTTTTCTTTATTAAGATGTTTGAAACCGATGTAAAGTTAAAATCATTGAACAGGCGACCAAGCCTTTTTTCTGTCCTTTCAACCCGTGCATTCAACACAAACTTTTTAGTCAGAGGAAGCCTGATGCGGGGATTGTTCCTGTCAAATTCCCGGGGGTGAAGGAAGATAACCGCAGGTTGACCCTGTCTGTTCAGTTCCCGGATGGTGGAACGAATAAGATTATAAGGGAAAACACGCAATCCCCATCCGCCGCCCAGGGGGAGATTGACGAGAGGAGTGCTGCCAACCATGGGTGGAAATTCCCATAAGTGACCTTCATCGAGTGTCAACTTGTACGGTATCCTGGAATAATTCTGGTTGCCGATTATGGGTAGCGGTGTCATACTCGAATCATATTCAAAACCCTCCTGTTGCAGGATATCAAGAGCCCATAGCGAATCATCGCGGATTGACCACTCAGGCGCTCTGTATCCCTTAACAGGTTGGCCGGTTATCTGTGTAATTATACTTACGGCTTTAATGAGATCCTGCCGGAACATGTCCGGTGTCATTGTATAGACCTGCTTGTGGGAGTATCCGTGTGTGGCGATTTCGTGGCCTGCTTTTTCGATTTCCTCAATCAGCTCCGGATGTCTTTCAGCGACAAAACCGAGGACAAAAAAGGTTGCTTGAACCTTTTTTTGAGACAGAATGTCCAGTATCTTAAATGTATTTACCGTTACCCGGCTTTCCAGTTGAGGCCAGCCGGTCTCGGGTATCAGATCCTCTACCCCGCAGATGTGAAACCAGTCTTCCAGGTCTATGGTCAGGATATTTTCAACGGTCATAATTTCCTCTTTTTCATTCGTTGTTTCATGTCCCGGTCATATAAGAGTGTTGCCAGCGTCAACACTCTTCCCAGAACAGGCATGGGATCTTTGAGAGACAAAATGTCATACGACGTATTATTCCAGAAGTGGAAATATTCCGGTACTAAACTTGCCCGTCTCGGGTTATAAATAAAATGGAGTATATCTCCGGGTAACATCCACCGGCACTGTTTCCCTGTTTCGTACTGTTCGACGGGTTTGAACTTTTCGCCACGGGACATGCGATACAGAAGATAAGGAAAATTAACACCCGCTTCTACAGACAGGTGTAATGAGCCCCAGAATCTCGGGTTAATCTCCATCAGTTTTGGCACACCATCGCGAGGATCCAGTTTGAATTCAACCATAGCCACGCCAAACCAGTCAAGCTTTTTCAGTAAGGTCAACGCCATATCCCGGATATCATCGTACCGGGCGCTTTCCCGCAGGGTGCTTGCTCCCCCCGTTACCGGGTATTCCCTTAATCGTTTGTGCACAAAGGATGCCTTTACCTGTCCCTTTTCGTCCAGAAGAAAAGAGGCGCCGTAGCCCGGACCCTCGCGGGGAATAAGTTCCTGAATCACCGGGAAAGGGAAATGTTTATGAATCAACAGATATTGTTCTATCAATTCCACGGGGTTTTCAGGGTAAGATATGCCCACCGCTCCGGAGCTTATTCTGGGTTTTATTACAAGCGGATAGGGAAGAGTATCCTTCAGTTCGTTGAGTTGTTTGATATCCTTGATAAACCAGGTTTTTGGTATGGGAATTCCATTACTTTTGGCCAGTTGTAGAACCTTGTCTTTACGCCGGGCAAAATTGAGTTTCTCGAAGGATACGATGGGAAGATATGTCCACCGGGAAAATTCGGAATGATGTTGGGATATGAGATTCATGGTTTCATCTTCCATGGGCAGGAGCATCTGGTACGGATGACGTGACAATTCCTTGCGGAGATAGTCCACAAACTCCGCCGGTCTGAGAAGAGGTGATGGATAGATGACGGCCTGATGGCAGTATCTGGAGAAAGCGGCAGTCGCCAGACGAGTGCTTTCGCCTACCGTAACTCCTATACCCTTCCTGCCAAGGGCTCTTACTGCTGCCAGCGACTTTCTCCAATGTCCATCCGTAATAAATACTTCAGAATTCATAACCCACTCTTTTCATATTTTCGAAGTGCGTTCAATAGATTTTTCGATAAATGGATAAACAGGTATAGTTGTACTATTTAAGGTCTCAACTTTAATCTTGCACAAAAAAAGTTCCTTTGCTATAAAATCGGGTTACTTTTGCGTACTTCCCTTTATTGAAATGAGATGATTTTATGGAATTTAAGGATAAAAGGGTAATTATTACTGGCGCCACCAAAGGCTTGGGTAAGGCAATGGCCCTCGCTTTTGCCCGTGAAGGTGCATGGGTTGCAATTAACTATTCGTCTGATGATAAAAGCGCACTGGAGACAGAATCAGAAATAAAAAATATAGCACCGGAATCCCTCCTTTTAAAGGCAGATGTCTCGTCCAGAACCGAAGTTGATAAAATGGTAGGTGCTGTCCTGGAGCAATGGGAATATGTGGATATTCTGGTCAACAACGCCGGAATTATCAGGGACAAATTGCTTATGTTCCTTAATGAGGAGGATTGGGATCGGGTGATCGATGTCAACCTGAAAGGGACTTATCTCTGTTCAAAGTCAATTATAAAAACGATGATAGGCAAAAAGTCCGGACGGATTATAAATATCACGTCGCCTTCTGCACTTACAGGGAGAACCTGCCAGACAAATTATTCGGCTTCGAAAGGCGGAATTATTTCATTTACCAAATCCCTTTCCAGGGAGATGGCCAGGTTCGGCATTACGGTGAACGCTGTTTGCCCGGGGATCATTTCCACGCCTATGACAGAAAACCTGGATGAGAAAACGAAGAAAGAATTTTTAAATATGATTCCAATGGGTAAATTTGGTGATCCGGAAGACATTGCCGGGGCTGTCCTGTTTCTGGCTTCAGAAAAGTCACGATATATTACTGGCCACGTATTGGTTGTCGATGGTGGTTTGGGCTAAAATAAAAATCGCAAGAGGTAAAGAATGAAAGAAATCGTCAACAATTCAGAGGCATTGATCGAATTTCTCAAGAAAATGATCATTGATACTCTTAAATTGGAAGATATCACTGTTGAAGAAATCGGGGATGATACCCCTCTTTTCAGGGAAGGACTGGGACTTGATTCCCTGGATGCCCTTGAACTTGTAGTAGCCATAGAGAAAAATTTCAATGTTATTATTGAAGATGAGAATGTCGGCAAAAAAGCTTTCGAGTCTATAAGCACCCTTGCTCAGTTTATACAGGAAGAATATGGAGAATAGCCCATGCAATGGGTAGAGACAGAGGAGACAGTTCGATTTAACGAGGTAGACCAATGGGGTATGGTCTGGTACGGCCATTACATGGCATGGTTTGAAGTTGGTAGAATGTCTTTACTGCGACGATTCGATCTTTTGCCAAGGCAAATGGTCGAGTTAGGGTATATTGCACCTGTAATCACTCTAAAAAGTGATTTTAAACACCCGGCAGCATGCGGAGACTTGATTATTATCAAGACAACGGCAGTCAAGCCGGAGATTGCCGCCTTGACATTTAAATTTGAGATATCGCTTAAAGAACAGGGCACTCTTCTGGCCCGGGGAGAGACTACGCAGGTTCTTTTAACAACCGATAATAAAATGATTTATCGACTGAGCGGTGAACTTGAAAAGCGAATAAACAACCTGTTAAATTACTGTCAAAAATAGTAAAGTATCTTAAATATAGATTTCTTGTCCGCTCATATAAGTATTATATATCTCAAGAATTTATTCTGGAAAAACAGATGAATAAAGATACATCCAGGCGGGTGGCTGTAACGGGTCTTGGTATAATCACGTCCATCGGGGATTCCGTGCCTGCTTTCAGGGAAGGGCTTTTCAGTGGAAAATGTGGAATTGAGCCGATATCGCTTTTTGACACCACCGGCTTTTCATGCCGGTCGGCCGGGCAGATAAAAAACAGAGATCTGGAAGGCTTTTTTAGCCCCCGTGAGATAAAGCGGAATTCCAGGTGTGATCTTTTGGGCCTTATGGCAGCGGACGAGGCCCTGTCAGACTCCGGACTGGATATTGCAAAATACACCAAAGAGAAAATCGGTGTTGTTCTGGGAGGTGGTGCAGGCGGTATGCTCTCCTGGGAGAAATATCGGCGTGCCTTATGGTTAAAAAAAACCAGACCAAGACCTTCCCTTCTTCTTCCCACTGCACCCTGCACCTTGACCGATCTTGTTGCAAGCCGCTATAAACTGACCGGATTAAGGGCTACCATTTGTACAGCCTGTTCTTCCAGTGCCACGTCGATTGGTTATGGTTTCGACTTGATTCGCTCAGGTGATCAGGATATCGTTGTCACCGGTGGAAGTGAATCTCTTTCAGAATTAACTTTTTCCGGTTTCCATTCTTTAAGACTGATGGATCCTGAGTATTGCCGTCCCTTTGACAGGTACCGGCGCGGCCTTTCATTAGGGGAGGGGGCTGCGATCCTGATACTGGAAGATTATGAACATGCAGAAGATAGAAATGCAACCATTTACGCAGAAGTGCTTGGCTATGCAACAAATTCAGATGCCGTACACATTACATCCCCGGATGCCGAAGGTATGAGCCGGGCAATGGTACAAGCTTTAAGGAATGCAAATATCGACGTAGATCAAGTGGATTACATCAATGCCCACGGAACGGCTACCAGAATAAACGATCAGATGGAAACCAGGGCCATAAAGAAAGTTTTTAACGGTGAATGTGCAGGAGATTTAACCATTAGTTCTACAAAATCGATGGTTGGACACTGTCTCGGTGCCGCGGGGGCAATCGAGGGAGTAGCTACAGTCCTCTCTTTGCATGAGCAGGTTGTTCCACCGACGATACATTTGGAAGTTCCTGATCCGGATTGTGATCTGGACTATGTGCCTGATTATTCCAGGAAGAAGGAAATTAATTTTGCCATGAGCAACTCGTTTGCATTTGGAGGGAATAATACATCGGTTGTATTTGCAAGAAGTAAAGTAAAAACAAAAGAGTTCGAGAGCATTCAATGATCGAAATTGCCGTTACAGGTATTGGAGTCATCAGTCCATTGGGTATAGGGCGGGGAACCTTCTGGGAAAACTGCCGGAAGGCAAAGACGGGAATAAAGAAGATCACATCCTTCGACACTACGTCTTTACGATCTAACATAGCCGGCTGGATTGATGATTTTAATCCACGTCGATTTATGTCACCTAAAAGTTATCGGCGAATGGGTAGAGTTTCAATGATGGCAGTTGCCTCCAGCGTGGAAGCGTTGCAAGACAGCGGACTTGACCTGGATAATATCGAGAGGGAAAGAATCGCTGTCATCATGGGAACTTCATACGGAAACAGTTCTCATATAGAAGATTTTTATGTAAGCCTTCTCGAGGAGGGACCTCGAGGAGCCCATCCTTTTCTTTTCCCGGAAACCGTACCTAATGCCCCTGCAAGCCATATTGCCATGTTTCATGGTATAACAGGTCCCAATAATACCTTCTGCCAGAACGAACTTTCCGCGGAAAATGCCATCATGTATGCCCGGAATCTCCTGTCGCAAAATCTGGTGGACGTTGTCCTGGTGGGTGGGGCTGATGAGTTGTCAGTAATGCAGTATACCTGTTATGATGCCGTAGGTGCCCTCAACAAGGTCAGGGCGGAAAAAGGTGAGACTACTATCAGGCCCGAACCCGGAGGCGGTCTTATCCTTGGGGAAGGAGCCGGAATCCTGGTTATGGAAAGAATCGATGTGGCACGTAAGCGTGATGCAAGAATATACGGAGTACTGAAATCGGGTGTCATCAGGGGTGGTATAACAGACATTGGGCATTACGAAATTGAAGGCGAACAGATGGCACGGGCTGTATTCCTTGCTATAGAAGATGCCGGTATGGATCCCGGTGAAATTGATCAGATAGATATTTCTGCCAATTTTACCGGTGAACTTGATAAAATGGAATATAACCAGCTCAGGCAAATCTTCATAGGACGAAACAACAATCTGGAAGTGACACCTTTGAAATATCTTATGGGTGATTTCGGAGGTGCCGGGATCATCAGGGCGGCGGCTATTCTTCTGAGCATCTATAACAAGCTGCCTCTTCCCACCGTAAACGCTGAAGCATTGAGAAGCGAAGCCGAAAATTTCCCGGTGTGGAATATTCCTCCGGCAGGCAAAACAGATACGGCCCTGATGACAAGTTCCACGTTTGGCGGGGGGACGAGCAGCCTGATTTTTACTAAACAGTAGCAAACCAAATTATTATGAAAGTTCTTCTCGTTTCACCTAATGTTGAATCACTTCCCGATCCTGTTTTTCCAATTGGTTTAGCACACATTACCGCGGCGTTAAAGAGGAACAAAATAAAGTGCCGGATTCTGGATCTCTGTTTTGTAGAAGATTATGAAACCTCGATTGCATATGCCATAAAATCTTTTCAACCCGACATTATTGGACTGTCGTTAAGAAATGTTGACAACGTCAGCTATCCGAATTATGTCACATACCTTCCTTTTTACCATCAGGTTGTGCAGGAAATCAGGAAGCAAAGCGAGGCGATCATCGTCGCGGGGGGAAGTGCTTTTGCCCTGTTGCCTGAATTACTTCTGGAGTATCTCGGTGCAGACTTCGGCATTGCAGGTGAAGGTGAATCCTCCTTTATCAGGCTTGTTAACGACCTGAAAGGGGGGAAGAAGATACAGGATTTCCCTGAGCCAAAAATTATAAACAATCATTCCGGAATCATTGAAGACCTGGACACCCTTCCACTTCCTGACAGATCAGAATTTGACAACGAGGCCTATTTGAAATTTGGAGGAATGGGCAATATTCAGACCAAAAGAGGTTGTCCGTTCAAGTGTATTTACTGTACCTACCCGATCATTGAAGGGAAAAAGGTAAGATTACGGAGTCCGAAGCTTGTCTGTGACGAGATTGAGGACATGCTGAAATATGGGACAGACAATCTCTTCTTTGTCGATAACACGTTCAATTATCCCGTCCGACACGCTGAGGAGATCTGCAGGGAGATAATCAGCCGGAAACTTCCTGTTAAATGGAGCTGTTATGCCAATCCGGGATTTATCACCCCGAATCTTATTGAATTAATGCTCGATGCAGGTTGCACGGGGGTGGAATTTGGAAGTGATGCCGCTCATCAGACCATGCTGGTCAATCTTGGGAAAAACTTCACCGTTGATGATATCAGGAGTGCCTCGGACATATGCAGGCAGTCGGGAATGTCATTCTGTCATTCCCTCCTTCTGGGAGGACCGGGCGAGACAATGGAAAGTGTTCATCAAACATTAGATGCCATAATTGATATGTCCCCAACGGCTGCTATCTGTATGATTGGTATCAGGGTATTTCCGGGAACCGGATTATCTGCCGTAGCCATGGAAGAAGGGTGTATCGATCCTCATGAGGATTTTTTAAAACCGGTCTTTTACCTGTCGCCTTCCATAGAAAATGAAATCCTCCCTTTCATAGAAAAGTTTTCAAAAGAAAACCGAACCTGGATATTTCCCGGCATGAATATTAATATGAATGCAAACCTGCAAAGGAAACTGCGTCGTTTCGGAATCAGGGGGCCTCTGTGGGAGTATATGAAAACAGGGAAGAGGTTGA
>CAZKGS010000101.1:0-8408 GCA_964552105.1 uncultured Syntrophaceae bacterium | reverse complement strand
TATGACCATTTTTTATAATCGCTGTGACGAGCATTTAAACAGGTATCTTTCTATTGTGCAACATTTTTCCCGAGACCTTTGCATAATGTCCCCTTTTGCCCAAATCCCCGCATAGAAGAACCAAAAAACAGGAAAAGATCAATTCATCAGCAGAAGGGACTATGAGATATTTTCAAAGCTTCTACTATATCAGGAAATTTTGTCAATCTTCTTCAATCTCAAAAGCTTATCCTGATACATATGATTGTCTGCCTCATTCTGAACCTGAGACAGAGAGCAGCCTTTCCCCCCCATTGCAAACCCGAGGGAGAAACTCAGCGGAGATTCCGGAAACTTCCTGTTGTGTAATAATAAAAAGTCTCTGATCCGCAGCGCGACTTTTTCCACTACTGCAAGACCGGTACAGGGCAAGAGTACTGAGAACTCATCACCCCCTACTCTGGCCACAACATCTTCGGCACGGAAAACTGATCTTAACACGTCTGCCGTACGCTTCAACAAATCATCTCCTGCTGCGTGGCCCTGACTATCATTAACTTCCTTCAATCCATCCACATCGATCATTATGACACTTACCGGGAAAAGTCTGCCACGTTCAAGCCTGGCCATTTCCTCTTCAAAATAGGCACGATTATAAAGACCCGTAAGCACATCATGAGTGCTTAAATATCTAAGTTCCTCTTCCATATGCTTTCGATCGGTAATATCCGAAAGAGAAGCAACGCTCTGCATGGTTCCAGGAATCATAGTGATGACTAAAAAGATGTCTTTAGTGTTGTTCTGTTTGTCGATAAAACGAAACTCATAGTTCCTTGGACCAGCACCGGAATTAATCCTTCGTATATCATGATACTCCTTCATTCTTTCCATGTCTTCTTTTACAACAAAATCTGTCCATCCTTTTCTTCCCTCCAGTTCCTTTCTGGAGTAACCGGAGAGTTTTTCAAATTCTGTGTTTGCCAATGATATTGTCGTATCTTCTTCGAGGATAACAGTCGCAGTTCCGGTGTTCTCAAAGGCAGTTCGGTACATCTCCTCGCTTGTTCGTAATTCCTGTTTTGCCCGCTTGAGGTCGGTTTCTCGCGTTTCCAATTCAGAAATCCGTCGGCGCAATTCCACCAATTTATTTATGAGTTGATCTTTTGGCTTTTTTTCGTCTTTCATTTTTTTCTTGTTTCACTATTCAGACATAACCGCCTGAAGTTCCTGGTGCAAAGATTTAAGCCTGACCAGATCATCCTCATTGATCTTTTTCTCTTCCTCTTTAAGCTGCATTTTCAACCTGCTTAATTCTCTTTCCATATCAATGATTGAGTCACGCATATTCTGGTTTATATCTTCCACTGCTATCTTCTCGGAAACGACTTCAAGGATCACCTCTTTCGGTTTGAGAGTCAAGGTCTCTTTCCACCGGGGCACATAGACATCCAGACCAAACTCTTCCCGTATTGCTCGGGCCAATGCTTCACTGGCTATGGGTTCTCCATGCGTTGCAAAGACCCCGGGCCGGGATTCACGAGTAAAATGTCCGACCCATTCCAGGAGACCTTTCTGATCGGCATGGGCAGAAAATCCGCCAATGGTAAAAACCTTCGCCTTTACGGCAACATTCTCTCTGAAAATTCTGACTGACTTTGCACCGTCAACAATCTTTCTTCCCGTTGTTCCATTCGCCTGGAATCCCACAATAATAACACTGGCACCGGGACGCCAGAGGTTATGTTTGAGATGGTGTTTAATCCGTCCCGCAGTACACATGCCGCTCGCAGCAACAATAATAGCAGGGCCTGATTTCTCATTGATGGCCATTGATTCGGCAGTGGTAGGGGTGAAACGGAGATTGGGCATATTGAAGGGGTCAAAACCTTTATCCACAATAGCCCGAGCCTCCTCATCGTAATACTTCTTATATTTACGGAAGATTTCTGTGGCCTTGATCGCCAGAGGGCTATCAAGATAAACAGGAATATCAGGAAGAGCGCCGTCGCGATAAAACTCACCAAGAAGGTAAAGGATTTCCTGAGTCCTCTCCAGAGCGAATGCAGGAATAACAACCTTCTCCCCGTGAGACACGGCATACCGGATAGCTTCCAGAAGTTCCTTTTTACTGTCTTCAAATGTACGATGCAAACGATTGCCGTACGTGGATTCAATAAAAAGATAGTCTGCAGTGACGATCTCCTCGGGATCTTTCACAATCAGTTGATTCTGTTTGCCCAGATCCCCGGAAAAGACGATCTTTATTTCTTCATCCATGTCCTCCATCCACAATTCCACAATAGAGGAACCAAGAATATGCCCCGCGTTCCTGAGACGTGCCTTTATCCCGGGTTCAATATCGATTATCCGGTCTCTCTCCACCGGGGACAAATATTGCAAGCTTCTCTCTGCATCTTCTATCGTATAGAGGGGAATAGTCTCATCTTTGCCCTGTCTTTTGTTTTTTCGCGTCTGCCACTCGGCATCCATTTCCTGAACATGGGCCGAATCAATTAACATAACCTGGCACAAATCCACAGTAGGCGGAGAAGTTATGATTTTCCCCCGAAAACCATCTTTTACCAGCTTGGGAATTCTCCCGCTGTGATCGATGTGGGCATGGGTCAGAATAAGGGTTTGTATTTGACGGGGGTCAAAACCCCAATCCTCCCAGTTGCGCATCTCCATTTCTTTTCCACCCTGGAAAAGACCACAATCAACAAGGATCTTTCTGCCTATGGAATTCTCAACAAGATAATTTGATCCGGTCACCGATCCGGCAGCGCCCAAACAGGTTATTTTGATCATACGTTACTCCTTTCTTTCATTATGCGACAGGCTACTGTTTCTGAATTATCAGACTCGATTTCTTTAATCGCTTATTTTAGTATGCTTTGTCAATAATATTGGTTAAGATGGTTATTATACAACCTATTCAAAGAGAAAGTGAAAATACACGGGAAATAGAACTCTTCCCATATTTATGATCAGCTTTACACTTTGAATTCAGCCAACATGACCGTATGATCGGACGGTTTCTGGACGAGCCTCGGCTCTAAATCTATAGAACAGAGAATGGATTGATCGGCCAGTGAAGAGGTTGCAAGGATATGATCGACCCTCCAGCCCAGGCCTCTTTCCACGGATTTGGGAACCCTGTAATCAAAAAAGGTATACTGTCCGGCTTCATCATGATGATGTTTTCTGAAGACATCGATCAACCCCCACGATTTTACCAGATCAAAGGCTTCCCAGACCTCCGGTGTAAAATCTGCATGACCGAGTAGCCTTTTCGGATTGTGGACATCGATTTCTTCCCGTGCCACATTGAGATCACCGCAGCAGACAAGAGAATCAGCAGAAGAATAATTCCTGGCAAGGAAGTCCCGAAGGCGCTCAAACCACTGAAGCTTATATTGAAACTGTGGATTTTCCCTGTCACGCCCCTGGGGCACATAAAGATTCACCACTGAAATTCCGAAAAATACACCCCTTATGAGGCGACCGGCATCGGCCGGCCCATCATCCTCCAGGCCAGACGACACGGCTTCCGGCTTCTCAAGCGACGCGATAGCCACACCGTTATATCTTTTTTCCCCTTTGTAAACGACATGGTATCCCGCTTCTTCAAACTCTTTCACCGGAAACTTATCATCCTCCACCTTGGTTTCCTGCATGCATAAAACGTCCGGTCGATTATCCTCAAGCCACGGTATTACGATGTGAAGCCGGGAACGTATGGAATTCACGTTATATGTGGCAATCTTGAAAATCTCCATATGAATCTCCCCTGGTTTTTTGAGGCAAGCACATTGTAGCAAACAGGACCAGGTCTTGCAATGCAACAAATTTGAGGATAGTGTCAAAATTTAGGGATTGCCCCTTCCCCCCTCAGCGTAATTCTTCCCACCAGCATGGATGGAGACGGAACCCGCGCAGGGTATGATCTTGAGTTTACCAGAGCAATTTCAGATGCAGTTGATGTCCCGGTAGTTGTTTCAGGTGGAGCAGGAACGCTGGAGCATTTCTACGAAGGAGTTATACAGGGAGGAGCACAGATTTTACTGGCTGCATCTGTATTCCACTTCCGCATCCTGACTATCAAAGAGGTGAAGGAATTTCTCAGGGAAAAGGGATTGAACGTGAACTTATAATAAGGGAGAACTGAAAGAGGCCTTTGCAGAATGCTCAATTTTGTTCAAGTTCAAGGAAGGCAAAAATTTTAACGGTTCGACTGAGCTCGCCGAAGACCACAGGAATATATTGGATACTCCGAGGATTAAAATTTGAGCCTGACGCAGAAGTTGGACTTTTTACGAAGCCGTCAAAATTATGGCTACAAAGTACGCTTTAGTCGGATGAACCTCTTTTTACCATGGTTACTGCCATCTCAGTTGCTTTCTGAACCGCTTCCCCGCGTCGGTGGCCGCCGCATGATCGTTTATCAATCGCGGGATTTACTTCCTACGACTGTTTTTCTTTTTTGGCGAAAGCCAACCCTGTTAGCTCTGTGCTATGGCGACACACACGATGCTAATGGAATTTCCAGAAAGTTCATTTTATAATACAGCGTACTCCGGGGTATTCCCAGTAATTTAGCAGTTTCAGCCTTGTTAAACCTACAGTCTTCCAAGGCCTTCAGAATAACCTCCCGTTCCTGCCTGTTCATTAAATCATCCAGACTTATATTTTCCAGATTCGGTTTTTTTTCTAATTTGCCTGCTGGGCCGAATTTCGTTTTTGAAACCAGCGTATCCAGAACCCCTGCTTCTGATAAGGAGTCAACGGTAATATAATCATCTTCTATGAAAATGATAACACTTTCCAACAGATTATGCAGTTGCCGGACATTTCCCGGCCAGTCGTATGCCACAAGCAGGTCTAAAATCTCTTGATCAACGCCTTTTATCCCATGTTCATATATGCATTCCATTTCCCTGATAAACCTGTTAACCAGCCCGGGAATGTCCTCCTTCCGCTGGCAAAGGGGTGATATTTCTAAAACAACTACATTAAGACGATAATAGAGGTCTTCACGGAATTTATTTTCCGCCACCAGCTGAGATAAATCTTTATTAGTGGCTGCTATTATGCGCACATCAACTCTGACAGGAGTTGTACCCCCTACCCTGTAAAACTTTTGTTCCTGAATAACCCTCAACATTTTTGCCTGCATCCCAAAGGACAGTTCTCCAATTTCATCCAGAAAAAGCGTACCTCCGTTAGCCATTTCAAATTTTCCCGGTTTCCCTAACCGGTTCCCGCCGGTAAAAGTCCCCGGTCCATAACCAAACATCTCGCTCTCAAAAAGGGCTTCCGGTATTGCACTGCAATTCACAGCAATAAAAGGACACTGATCGCGCTTACTGTTACGGTATATCACTTTAGCCATGAGTTCCTTACCGGTACCGCTTTCACCCTGAATCAGAACAGTAGCATCTGTACGGCCTACCCGTTTGGCCCGTCCTAAACACTGTTTAGTTGCCATGTTAATTGTATAAAAAGATGTATCATCACCTTCTTCTTCGCTACAATCTAGTCCGCACTTTCTGCACTTAAGTGTTTTGACCCTATTAGTGACCTGGTCCAGCTTTTCTATCAAAGTTTTCTCTTTGCTGACGTTCAATGTTGTACATACTGCCCCGATGTTCTCTCCACTGGAAGTAATAACCGGCACCACATTACGAACTGCATAAACTCCTTCCCGCAGTTCGCAGAAAATATTATTATACGGCTTCAAAGTTTTAATCACCCGAAGCATAATGTCATCAGGAAGGAAATCGGCCAGATTTCGACCTATAATATCTTTGGCCTTTATGCCAAACAGTTTTTCCGCACTATTATTCCAAACGCTAACCGTTCCGTCACAATCAATGACCTGAATAGCTTCAGCAATATTTTCCATTACCGCATACATATGCTTGCCCAGAGTTTCCAGTTTGAAAGAAAAACCACTACACACATCTATGGATGTAAGCATCCCGACAACCTTTTGATCACTGTTGAGCACTGGTAACCGACCAATCTTACGCCGACGCATTATGTCACGAGCCACAGCCAAAGATTCCTGATCATGAGAGTAAATAACATTTCGGGAGCAGATTTCTATAATAGGCCGTTCTTGTGAAAACCCACTGCTTACACTTTTCACCAAGTGTTCCTTGGTTGCTATCCCCACGAAACCGTGATCATCATCAGTAACCATTATCTCATCCCAGCGGTTTTGCAGCATCAAATTTATTACCTGCTCTACCGGCATGTGCTGGTCAACACGTCCGAAGTCATACTTCATAGCCTCGGCAACTTTGAGTTTGTTTATCCTTACATCTGGCATCAAACAACACCTTCCTTTATTAAAAATAACCGATAACGACGCAACCTATTCGAAACATATCTGCCGTGAGTTTATACACTATTGCACATAAGCGGAACATACGGTACGCAACTATAACGTGCGTTTGGGATCAGTAGTCTCACATCAGCCCGGTTGCACCTAAAATACCAGATGCATTACATAAAATCAAGCACTTCCGAGTTTTCATGTGGCCTTCGCCTTCAAAACGTGTAGGCATACGAATATAGGTGTTTTTCTTCCCTCTGTACCAATGTAAGTGAGACACTTCCCGACCCGTAAATTAGAGTATATGTAGAGGGCGGGGAAGGAGAAAGAGATATGGCAGAGCACACAGCGATGAATAATAACATAATGGAGGAAATGGGAGGAGTCCGTAGGGCGACTGGAATTTCCTCCGTCAAAAAAAACGAAAACCATTCAGGGTATCAGGGATATTCCTAATCCTGAGGTACGAGAGAAAGCAGTTCGCCACAGTTTCACGGCAGAGTATAAACTTCGTAACAAACCTTTACATATGAGTTTTGAAGATCATCTCAAGGCATTAGTATCCTGATAACCTATTTACTGCTTGCGATCTATTGTCACAAACAGCACAATGAAAAGGTCTCCATCAAACGGGTGCGACAGCTGCGGATTCAGATTCAAAACGAACTGAGAAACGCTGCTTGTAATGGTGATGGCTTACAAACTTTAAAAGAACAGAACCCATTATATCCACATGCAAAAACTTACCCGGAAATTACTGCCTTCGGGCATGTAAAACCCATCGCGTAGCTTGCCAGTGATAGCGTGTACCTGACTAGGCCAGCGATTCTTCCACTATCTTGGTAATGTACGTCAGTTGTTTCCCTAGGTCTTTTTTCCGGGAGGCGAAGCCCAAATTGAAGACGCAGAAGGGGCATGCACTGACGACGTCCTCCGTTGGAATCGACTTGAGCAGGTCCGTCGCTATTTCCATCGAGAGGTCGCGATAAACGGACCTGATGCCGCCGCCGGCGCCGCAGCACGCAGCATCTTCTTTGTTATTTTCGAGCTCATGTATATCCACCCCGCAGCGAGCGAGAATCTCACGGGGTTCATCGATCATCCCCTCGCCTCTAGCGATGCGGCAGGGATCCTGGTAAGTGACGGTTCGGGCGACCTTGCGTAGCGCGTCCGGCTGTGCCTGTAAAAGATCGTAAATCACCTCGACGGCGTGATAAACGGTCAGGCCTGTATCGCCCAGTACATCCCAGTAAAAATGTTTAAAACACTTGTGGCATCCGCTGCAGGGGACGACGAGTTTTGTAATGCCCAGAGATTTGAACCGCTCGACATTCTTTGCGAAATATTCGGCCGCAAGATCGGTCCGTCCCGATTCGTAAATATAGGTACCACAGCACCCTTCATCTTCGAGAATCATGAAGTCGAGGCCCAGTTTTTTTAATACCGTGTATGTCGAGGCCGCCGCATCTTTAACAAGATATGACGGGAGGCATCCCAGAAACAAAAGAGTATCGGATTCATGCCGGGTGTACGGTTCGGGCAACCAGTCCAGCCGCTCTGCGGGATCGCCGTTGACAGCATTGCCCCGTTGAAGAATTCCCTCGATGACTTTATTATGTCGATCCGTCGGTGCCAGAGATCGTTTTACCAGTTCCTCACGGGTTCTGTGCACGATGTAGGTGATATCGATTTCCAGCGGACACACCGATTCACACTGCATACATTTGGGGCAGTTGTACATGCTTTCAATCATAAGGGGTGTCACGTCTTCCCCCTCGAACACCTTCACGGCTGTTTGCAACCGGTGCATGGGTGAAAACATTTCCTCGCCCGTGATGCGGTATGTAGAACAGTGATCCATGCATAATCCGCACTCCGTGCATGCCAGTGCCTGGTCGACGACCCTGCGCAGTTTTTTTGCCCTGCGATCGTGCAACCCTTTTCTGCGTTTCTGTAAATCTTTCATAATGATATCCTTTTAGCCTGCGAGCATGTAATTTCCGGTTAGGAAATTGCAAATAAAATTTGTACTATCAGCATATTAAGTTGAGATTATGTTTGACAAGTAACAGATAACGTGGTCGCGCCC
>CAZKGS010000100.1:0-8585 GCA_964552105.1 uncultured Syntrophaceae bacterium | reverse complement strand
TCGCCTTTCTTGAACTTGAACAAAATTGAACATTCTGCAAAGGTCTCAATTTAAATCGGATACGATGTCTGAAAGTGATTAACGAAGGGCTTCAATATTGTGAAATGCTCGATTTATATATCCAGATTTGTCACCCTGAGCGCATTCTCGTATATAAACTTTCTTCTTGGCTCCACCTGATCACCCATGAGTGTTGTAAATATTTCATCAGCGGCTACAGCATCCTCTACTTGAACCTGAAGAAGCGTTCTCTTCTCGGGATCCATTGTTGTTGTCCATAATTGCTCGGGATTCATTTCTCCCAACCCTTTATAACGCTGAATTGTCATGCCCTTTTTCCCAATATCCACCACATATTTTATGAGCGAGGTCATCCTGTCGATCTGTTTTAGTAACCCGTCACCAGCCCCCTTCTCAACTACCTGATAAGGTGCTTCACCGAGAGCACTTAACGAGAGCATAAGCTCCTTTGCCTCAGTGAATTTAGGCAGGTTAAATATATCCTTGTCATGATACACTGTGACTGTGCGGCCGTCTTCTGATAAATTAAAAAACAGCTTATATCCACCATGTTCTTCATCAATTTTAACCAGACAGGAATCAACCTTATCACCCATTGCCATGCTGACTCTTTTCCCAACCCTGGTAAGTGTCTCTTCATCCCTGAAATCGTCTTTTTTAAAAACAGGGTCTCCTGCCAGTAACCTGACTATATCCTTGTTCTTTCCTTCATTTTCAAATTTATTCAATATCGTGTCGAGTCTTATTCCTTTTTTAATCAGACCCAGGAGGCGATGTCCCGTAACAATACTTTCATCACCCAAAACAGCCTGAACCTTATTGACACCACTATTCAGGATGTAGTCTTCCATTTCCTGTTCTGTATTAATATATATCTCTCTACTTTTATTAGAAAGTCTGAATAGTGGAGGCTGGGCTATATATAAATATCCCCTTTCTACAAGCTCTTTCATTTGTCTGAAAAAAAACGTTAACAGGAGTGTCCTGATATGAGATCCGTCCACGTCGGCATCCGTCATAATAATGATTTTGTGGTATCTCAGCTTGCTTACGTCATAATCATCATTGCCTATACCGGCACCCAGGGCAGTCACTATTACCTGTATTTCCCCATTATTAAGCATCTTGTCGAATCGTGCTTTCTCAACATTTAACAATTTGCCCCTCAGTGGTAGTATGGCCTGGTTTTTCCGATCCCTTCCCTGCTTTGCCGATCCACCGGCTGAGTCTCCCTCCACAAGGTACAACTCGCTCAACGCGGGATCTCTCTCCTGACAGTCTGCCAACTTTCCAGGAAGTGCACTTACTTCAAGGGCCGACTTTCTTCTTGTAAGCTCTCGCGCCTTCCTCGCCGCCTCTCTTGCCCTTGCGGCTTCAGCCGCCTTGCCCACAACCTGTTTTGCAACAGCGGGGTTTTCCTCCATATAGATACCCATTTTCTCATATACAATACCTTCTACCAATCCCTTGACATCGCTGTTGCCCAATTTCGTTTTTGTCTGGCCCTCAAACTGTGGTTGTGCCAATTTCACGCTGATGACACAGGCGAGGCCTTCCCTGATATCCTCACCTTTCAGAGACTCTTTCCCATTTTTCAATATATTGTTAGCCGTTGCATAATTGTTGATGACTCTGGTAAGGGCAGCTCTGAACCCTGACAGATGTGTTCCGCCTTCGGTAGTATTAATACTGTTCGCGAATGAAAAAATGTTTTCTGCATATGTATCGTTATACTGCAGGGCAACTTCAACTTCACAATCCCCTTTCAAACCCTTGATAAAGACCGGCGTTTTATGAAGGGTCTTTTTATTCCTGTTAATATATTCAACAAAGGAAACTATTCCCCCCTTGTAAAAAAATTCAGCTTTTTTATCGGATCTTTCATCCGTCAGGTTGATTTTAACCCCCTTGTTTAAAAAGGCCAATTCCCTCAATCTGTTGGCAAGAACTTCAAAACTGAATTCTATATCTTCAAATATCTCCAGGTCTGGCCGGAAGGTGATTTTCGTACCCCTCTTTTTCGTATGACCAACCTCCTGAAGGGGTTCAACGGGCACACCTCTGTTATAAGACTGCCTGTATACCTTACCGTCCCTTCTTACCTCTAACTCCAAAGGAATTGAAAGGGCATTGACAACAGACACACCAACACCATGGAGACCACCGGATATCTTATAGCTTTCATTGCTAAACTTTCCACCTGCATGAAGTTTGGTAAGCACAACTTCCGCCGCCGACATCTTTTCCTTCTTATGTAAATCTACGGGAATTCCCCTACCATTATCATCAACGGTAACACTGTTATCTACCCTGATTTTAATATCGATTTTGTCACAAAAACCGGCTGATGCCTCATCAATACTATTATCCACTACTTCATAAACAAGATGATGGAGACCATCCTTTCCAGTACTTCCTATATACATGGCAGGCCTCTTCCTGACAGCCTCCAAACCTTCGAGCACTTTAATGCTATCTGCACTATAATCCTTCATAATCCTTAAAAAACCCCTCGTTTACAATCTCAACGGCATGACTACACACATGTAGCTATCGTTACCTATAGGTCTGATTATACCAGGTCCATGGGCTTCTCTCATCTCAATGGATATATCTTTTTCAGTAACAACGTCTATTGCTTCTATCATATATCTTACATTATATCCCGTTTCAAAATTCCTACCGCTATACGATATATCTATTTCATCCTGGGCCTCCCCAACATCCGGATTTGTCGAACTTAATATCATTTTATTCTCAGCGACCCTTATTTTTACACCGCTGAATCTTTCACTTGAAATGACACCCATCCTTTTCAATGAGTGCAACATTTGATCCCTGTTTAATTGCACTTCGATTCCCTTTTCATCCGGTATAACTCTCCTATAATCAGGATACTCTGCATCTATTAAACTGACCCTCAATACAGTATTTTTCTTCTTTACAATACAGACGCCCTGTTGAATCCCCACTTCAACATAATCACTACCATCTTCAATAAGCTTCCTTATTTCGCCGACTCCTTTTCTCGGTATAATAATTCCCCCGACCCCGAGTTCAGAAATTGTATCATCCTCCATCTGCTTTTTCATAATAGATAACCTGTGACCATCAGTCGCTACCATCGAAACCAGACCTTTTTCTATCCTGAAATATACACCATTGAGACTTACTCTTGTTTCATCCGTTGAAACGGCGAAAAAGGTCTTATTGATCATTTCTCTCAAAAAACCACATTGTATTTTAGAAAAACTGGCACCCTGATCGTCTTCAACTTCAGGAAATTCATCAACTGCTATGCCGGGAATTTTGTAAAAAACCTTATTACACGTTATATTAACCCAATTATTATCTACTTTTTTAAAATTTATTACATCCCCTTCGATTTCCCTTATCATTTCATATAATTTTCTTGCTGCTACCGTTATATCTCCAGGAACAACAATGTCTGCATCATAATCAGCTATTAAACCAATTTCTCTATCCGTAGCAATAATTTTTATCTTTTTATCTCCTGTTCTAATAAGAATATTGTTAAGGATAGGCATTGTTGTCTTTCTTTCCACAATACCAAGAGTCTTATGTATTCCTTCCATAAAAATGTTTCTTTCCACATTAAATTCCATATTTTCACCTATTTTTAATAATCAGTTAAATAAAAAATATTAGTATTAGTATTAGGTACTGTTGATATGTTGATAACTCAATTTAATTATTAATTTCAAACTCCTTGATTGTTTGTCCCTGTTAACAACATAATTATATATTTGTTAAGAATGGTTGAGTAATGTTTTTTCAACTTCTTCTACCATCTTCCTTACTTTATCATCGTTGTTAATTAGAGTTGCAATTTTTTTATTTGCATAGATGACGGTTGAGTGATCCCGACTGCCAATTTTCATACCAATGTCCGGAAAGGAAGAACTGGTCAGTTTTCTCGAAAGGTACATAGCTATCTGTCTGGGAAAAACAAGGTTTTTACTCTTTTTAGAAGATTTTATATCAGAAATTTTGATGTTAAATCGGTCGGTAATAGTTTTGAGAATTTCTTCTACAGTAATTGGTTTCTTTTCTCCCTGTCTTAATACTTTTCTAAGTACCTCTTTTACGAGCGCCATATCAATTTCTCTTCCTGTCAGAGAAGAATATGCTGCAATTCTGGTAAGATATCCTTCTAGTTCCCGTATATTAGAATCACCTGAACTAGAATCGCCCGAATTAGAGGCAATATAGTAGGCCACATTCCCCGGTAAGATAATACCATTTTCCTGTGCTTTTTTTTCTATGATGGCAACTCTTGTTTCTATTTCCGGTGGTTGAATATCCGCAATAAGTCCCCACTCGAACCTGGATCTTAATCTTTCTTCTAATTTTGGAATTTCCTTGGGAAATTTATCACTTGTTACGACAATTTGTTTACCAGAGTCGTGCAAGGTATTAAAGGTATGGAAGAATTCTTCCTGTGTCCTCTCTTTTCCAGCAATAAACTGTATGTCATCTATAAGAAGGGAATCTATTTTTCTGTATTTTTCCCGAAACCTGGGCATCTTGTCATAGCGAATAGAATTAATAAGTTCATTCATAAATTCTTCAGCCGATACATACAGAACATTCATATCAGAATAGAGAGAAACCGTCAGGGAACCGATTGCGTTTAATAGGTGGGTTTTCCCCAGACCGACGCCACCGTAAATAAAGAGGGGATTGTACGCACGTGCAGGTTGTTTTGCAACCGCGACAGAAGCAGCGTGGGCAAATTGATTTGATGATCCGATTACAAACCTGTCGAAAGTGTAGTTCGGGTTTAAGGTAGTGTGGGGTTTGTATTCTTTGGTTGACCGGGTTGGAGGTGCTTTACGACCTTTCTTTTTTTCCTGATCTGTTGGTAATTTTACAGTTTCTGACTTATTGACAACTAAATTAAGATTAACGCTCATATCCATTACTTTTGATAGAGAATCAGTGATGATGGAAATATAGTTTTCAGTGATCCAATCCTTAAAGAATTTGTTCGGTACAGATAGATGGATGTTGTTACCCTCGGCAGAAATGATTTTGATCGGATTAATCCATGTTTCAAAATTCTGCTGGCTTACTTCTTCCTTAATGATTTGAAGGTTTCTTTTCCAAAGTGCTTCCACAATAAATACCTTATAAACAGACTTATAAACAGCTGTTGATAAAAAGTTTAACCTGTTTTGTTATGAAACTTATAAATAATATATTATGTTCGATCAAATAAAAAAAGGGATTTTTATATGTTTTCTGCATCTATAATAAATTTGATCAGTCTGTTTAAATCCTCGAGATCGCTAAATCTGATTTGAATGGAGCCTCCAGTTTTTGCCTGATTTATATTCACCGCTGTCATTAATTTTTCAGATAATTGATTTTCTATATCGAGAACTTCGCTGCTTTTTTTGGGTTTCTCTTTTTTCAAAGAAGCTTCATTAATATTCCTTGCCAGGTTTTCCGTTTCTCTTACATTCAACTTTTTCTTTAAAATCTGTTTTAACACTTCATCCTGTTTTTCTCTTGAGTCAAGAGAAAGAAGGGACCTTGCGTGGCCCGCGGAAATGGTTTTTTGAATCAGCGAGTCCTGCACCCCTAATGGAAGTTTCAGGAGCCTGACCGAGTTTGCTATGGTTGATCGGTCCTTTCCTGCCCGTTCAGAGACTTCTTCCTGTGATAAGTTGAATTGGCTCATCAGGGCTTGATATGCCCTTGCCTCTTCGATAGGGTTCAGGTCTTCACGCTGGATGTTTTCTATAAGTGACAGCTCAGCCACTTCGATATCGCTGGCTTCCTTAATGACAACGGGCACATTCTTTAATTGAGCTGCCTGGGCAGCTCTCCATCTTCGTTCCCCTGCAATAATTTCATAACCAGAATCTGAGTTTCGAACGACAATGGGCTGAATAATGCCGTTTTTTCTAATGGATGCAACGAGGTTTTTATGTTCCTCTCCGTCAAAGAATTTTCTCGACTGGAATTTGTTGGGTGAAAGCTCTTCAATGCCACACATGACAAACGTTGGTTTATCTATCGAATTATCGATAAGATCAGAAAAGATGGCCCCGAGACCCTTCCCGAGAGCATTATTTTTAGGCATTTATCTCCTCCCATCGGCTAAAATTTCTTGTGCAAACTCCATATACGATATAGCACCGCGACAATTAATATCATAAAGGATTATTGGCAGTCCGTGGCTTGGACTTTCAGAAAGTCTTACGTTTCGTGGAATGATAGTTTTATAAACTCTTGAACCAAAGTGTTTTTTTACTTCCTCCGCTACACGATGGGAAAGCCGGTTTCTTTTGTCGAACATTGTTAACAAAACACCGCCCAGTATCAGCGAGGGATTGAGACTGGCCTTGGTAAGTTTTAATGTATTCAATAATTGTCCAAGACCTTCCATGGCAAAGTACTCACATTGCAGGGGAATAATTAGTGAATCAGCCGCTACAAGAGAATTTACGGTTAAAAACCCAAGAGAGGGGGGGCAATCAATTATAAAATACTCATAAGAAGAATTGAAACTTCGCAGGACTGCCCGCAATCTCTTTTCTCTGTCCGTAAGGGACACAAATTCAACTTCTATACCAATTAAATCCTGGTTAGACGGAACAATGTCCAGGGTAGGTATGGGGGTACTATAAATAGCGTCTTTAAGAGGAATCTTACCGATAAGAACGTGATAAAGATTTCTTTCTTTTATTGTGGCCTTATCTATTCCCACCCCGCTGGTTGCGTTTCCCTGGGGATCACAGTCTATTAAAAGGGTTTTCTTTTCCGCAGTTGCTAAAGATGCCGATAAATTAATGGCTGTTGTAGTTTTACCGACACCCCCCTTCTGGTTAGCTATGCATATAATATTTCTCATCTATTTCTGTTCAACTCAGGGAATTTTCAGGATACGTAAATCTAAGAAAGGTTAGCACAAAAAGGCTGAATTTAGAAGAAATAAATTGTGTCAAGATTCTAACGTGAATGTTTTTTAAACAACAAGATTTTTCTTGGATCTCCCGAAATGGGGAGTTGTATGTCGTGGCAGTCTGTAAGATATAATCCTGCTTTTTCACATACTGTCGCCGCCTCTTTCATCTCATCGTCAATATTTTTCCCTTTCATTGCTATTAAGGTTCCTTGATGCGAAAGAAAGTCAACACATGTTTCGATCAACCGGGGAAGCTTGAAAGAAGCCCTGGATATGACGATATCAAAGCCCCCTTGTTGTGTTGCCTCTTGCGTAAATTGTTCGACGCGCATGTTGATAACACGTGTATTATCAAGGTTCAGCTTTCGGATGATATTTTTTAGAAATGATGATTTTTTTTGGGATGAATCCAGCAGGGAAACATTAAGTGAACCCATAACAATCTTTACGGGTATTCCAGGAAATCCGGCACCTGAACCGATATCTAATAAATTGCATCTCTTGTCATGAATAAACGGCAGAACGGTCAGCGAATCTATAAAATGTTTTATCGGTATATCGAGGGGGAATTTTATCGAGACAAGGGACATTTTCTTATTCCACAGTAGAAGCTCCCGGTAATATTCTTTAAAGAGGACTATTTCCCGTTTTCCCAGGTGTATGCCGAGTTCTCTCGATGCCGTAAGCAGTATGTTGTCCAGTTCTTTCATAATATCTTAAATTTGATTGATAGCTGATTTTAGGATAAAAGCAGGACAGAATACAATAAGAATTTTTTGATAAGGAAGAACGACACATGAATATTAGGACGAAAACAGGCAATATTACGATAATTCTTAACAAGCCAAAATATTCCGGCAATATAGGATCTGCAGCGCGATGCTTGAAAAATATGGAAATTGAAAGACTCTGTGTTGTTGGCCACAAGGATCCTGATTTAGAGACAATGCAACAAATGGCAACCCATGTTGCGGCGGATATAATTGACAATATTCAGTACCATGAAAACCTGCAGGAGGCACTTGCAGATTTTCATTATATTGTTGGAACAACTGCCAGAACAGGTAGCAAGAGTGCGCGGCAACCGGTTGTTGAACCTCGTGAAATGGCAAAGCAGCTTGTTGATATATCACAAAACAACAAAGTCGCTCTTGTTCTCGGCCCGGAAGACAGGGGCCTTACCAATGAAGAATTGAAATACTGCCATGCCCTCGTGAATATACCGACTTCAGATAAACTTAAATCTGTAAATCTGTCCCATGCCGTTATGATATGCTGTTATGAAATTTTTGTCGCCTGCAGTGAACCTGTAAAGATGTTTTCCCCGCGATTGGCCACCTCGGCTGAGCTGGAGGCAATGTACGAACATCTCAGGAAAATGTTCTTCAATATCGAGTTTATCAATCATGAGAATCCAGAATACTGGATGATGTTTATCCGCCGATTTTTTTCACGGATAAAACTATACTCAAAAGAAGTAAAAATTATACGGGGGATTTGCCGTCATGTCGAAAGATACGCAGAAAAACAAAAAACTTGACATTACCTGATGAGAAACTTATTTTTGATTTTTCGTAAAAAGCTCCACTATGCCGTTTTATGGCATTATAATTGGAAGTAACTTTTA
>CAZKGS010000099.1:0-8651 GCA_964552105.1 uncultured Syntrophaceae bacterium | reverse complement strand
ATGGAAGGTGTCAAAAAAAGAGTGGTTATAGGTGATGATGAAGGTGCGCCTAATTTCATTATGAGAATTTTTGATCTTAATCCGGGGGCCGCGAGCCCGTATCATATTCATCCTTGGGAACACGAAGTATTTGTTTTAAAGGGAGAAGCTGTCATTAAAGATGATACAGATGGGGAAACCCCCATCGGGGAAGGAGATACTATTTTTATTCCTGCCAACGAAAAACACTGCCTGGTCAACAAAGGTAAAGATATCTTTCGTTTCATATGCCTTATCCCATCTGGTGTAAAAGAAACAGAAGCGCAGAATGTTCAATGAAAGATTTATCTTCAATTAACCTGTGAACAGATATTTTTATTAGATTCAAAGGTGTTGTAATGTTCGGAAGCATATTAATTCCCATAGATGGTTCTGATTATAGTAAAATTTCTCTTGAATACGGAATCTACTTCACGGAAAAGCTGGGGGTACGGCTGACAGGTCTCTGCGTCTTGGACATTAAGATAATTCAGGGGCCTGTGTTTAACGACATATCAGGTTTTATAGATTTATCCCCTTATCAGGAATTTACTCCACTGATAGAAACAGGCCTGGATGAAAGAGCTGAATCAATCCTTCAAGACTTTCAAAGCAGGTGTGAGAGGGCCGGGTTACGGCCTGAATTGAAAAAAGTAACAGGACTCATAGACGAGACGATCATTGAAGAGGGGAAAAAGACGGACTTGATTATTCTGGCTCAGAGAGGTGAGCATTATCCCTTGACGGGAGTTGGTCTTCTCGGCTCAACCTCGGAAGCAGTCGTTCGCAAGTCAGGAAAACCTGTCATGATTACTCCCATCGACTATCAGAAAATCAACAGGATGGGACTGGCCTACGATGGGAGTAAGCCGTCTGAGAACGCTTTACAATTGGCTGTTGAATTGTCCAATAAAACACACTGGCCCCTGTCTATTATTTTCATTACCGATGATCCTGTTCGTGCCGCAGAGGTGAGCGAGAAAATAGATTCATTCCTCAAGCCATACGATATTGAAAGTAGTATCATAGTACGAGAAGGAAAAGAAGAGCAGGAAATTCTGCGGTTTATACAGGAGGGTTCTGTAGAATTAATGGTCATGGGAGCGTATGGTCATAGCAGACTCAGGGAGCTTATATTAGGCAGCACGACATCCTATGTAATAAGAAAAAGTAATATTCCCGTACTTCTTATACGCTAAAAAAGATCCTTTATTGTTTCATTCAAATCAGCCATCACATCATATCTGGTCAAATCATAATGGATCGGTGTAATCGTGATCAGCCCTCTTTTAAGGGCAGCAGTATCAGAATCGGTTGTTTCTTCCGTATCGGTCACGAGGGTTTCTCCCGCCAGCCAGTAGTATGCATTTTCTCTGGGGTCTACTCTTTTTTCGAAGGTTTCTATCAGTTGAGCACTTCCCTGTTTGGCAACGACAATACCTTTTATCTGACGTTCCGGTATTGCAGGAATATTTACATTCAAGGGAACTCCCTTCAGCAAAAAGGGGTTATTCAATACGAATAACCCCAGTTTTCTGGCAACCCTCGCCGCAAAGGAGAAGTCTGCAGTATCGCTTCGGGTATCCAGAGAAACAGCCAGAGATGGAATGCCTAAAATAGCCGCTTCTGTTGCCGCAGACACCGTTCCCGAATAAATCACATCTATTCCCACATTTGGTCCAAGATTGATTCCCGATACAACCAGATCTATCGGTTTATCTGCCAATTCCTTAATCCCGATTTTCACGCAATCCGCCGGTGTTCCGTCAACGGCATACCCGAAAAAATCACCATTTTTTCTAATCTTCTTTACCATCAGCGGGCGTGCAAGAGTGATTGCATGACCCACGGCACTCTGTTCTCTTTCAGGTGCTACAATTAAGCATTCTGCATCCCTGGACAGTGTCTCATTAAGGGTACTCAAGCCCCTCGCATATATTCCATCATCATTCGTAAGAAGAAATCTCATTTATGCCACCGATCGTTTAATAGAATCGTAACTATTCAGGTATCCAGGAGTCAGGAGTCAGAATAAAAAGGGGTTAAGGATTAGGAGATTAGGGATTAATCCTCCTAATCCTGTTTTGTGCTTTTTGCCGGGCGGTTTTTCTTCTTTCTTCTGTCTCCTGAGTAGTTGCATATAATCGTCAATTGATTTGAATAATCCCATTATCCCTCATCATAAGAACATATATAGACTTCTGGACGTCTCCACTTTGCAAAAAAGAGGTTTTTCCGGTTATCCCCGGATAGTCCTTGATTTGCAACATCTTATCCCTGAGATCGTCTCTCACTTCGATATTATTATCTCGAAGAATACCTGCTACTATGCTTGCCGCGTCATACGCCAGTGCTTCCATATCAGTTGGTTCTCTGCTATAGGCGACATAAAAGTGATCAATAAAATCTCTCACAGCAGGATAATAGCTATTGCTGAAAAACCCGTCGACGAAGATAGACCCCTCAAGATATTCAGTATCCATCTTGAGAAGCTCGGGAGAATTCCAGGCATTAGTGCCAAGCAGTTGAATGCCTGTCACATCATAAAAGGCCAGTTGAGGTGCGATCATAGATACTCTTTTGTAGGAATCAGGGATAAACAGGGCATCGAAGTCAATGACAGGTTTTGATTCTTCCTCTTCTGACCCCTCCTCCTGAAAATTGAGGCCTGTCAACAATTTGATTTCGTCTCCAAAATCGGTCTTTTTGGTGCTATACGCCTCCACTCCCCGAATTTCTCCACCCAAAAGCAGCACTTCATTCCAGAATATGTTCATCATTTCAATGCCATAGTTGTCTTCCGGATAGAGAATAGCGAAAGTGGTTATGCCAAGATTCCGGACAGAATATTTTACCAGTGTCTTTATCTGCATAACTGCGGTGAGGAAATTTCGGAAAACGTAATCACCTGTTTCCGTTATCCCCTCTTTCTGGGTGAGTGTAAGAATGGGAATTCCTAATTTCTGTGCTTCCTTTGAAGCCTCAAGAGCAGTGGTGCTGCCCATTGGTCCTATGATGCCGATAACCCTGTCCTCCGTAAATAATTCAATAACAGCTTCACGGGCTGTTTCCGGATTACTTTTCGAATCTTTAACAATCAGTTTTATGGGAGTACTGCTTTCAGGATTAAAGATACCGCTGGCCAGGATAATAGATTCTAACGCCATATTTCCATAATTGGCAAATTTTCCGGTCAGGGGAAATAAACATCCTACAGCGTAACGATCCACTACTTCCATTTCAGTAAATCGTTGATGTAGCTTCATGCCCTCCTCATAATAAGGATGTCTGCTGGAATATCTAAGGAATTTTTTTAAAGATTTTCTTGCCTTTATCATATCATTCGTTTCGTAGTAAGACCGGGTTAAGGCATAAAGTACATATCCTGAAGGATAGCCGGATCTATATTTTCCCCTCAATGTTTCAAGCTGTTCGAGGGATAAACGCCGAATGATAATATCTTCAACTTTAGTTTTTATATAGCCAGTAAGCTCCGTGTCCGGTTTCTCTTTCAGTGCACTCATATATCTCGAGAGGGCATCAACAGTGTTATCTTTTCCAAGAAGATTGTCCCCCATTATTGATTGTGTCTCGGCCTTACGATACGATGAAATTTTCTCCTGTAAAAGTTCTTCGGCAAGCTTCTCTGATAGATCGTATTTCCCCAATTTGGAATAGGAACGTACAAGTTGAAACCGGGCCTCATTGTATAGAGGATCATCTTCAAACCTTTTAGTGATGTGGCGTAACTCAAGGACCGTCTTATTATATTCTCCTTTCGCTGCAAATATTTCGCCTCTCCTTATATGTGCAAATACCGCCACTGCTCCCGTTGGAACCTGCTTAAGTATTTTACCGTAAAGATCAAGGGCCTCATTCATCTGTTTTGTTTCAAATGTCCTCTCTGCGCTGCTGTATAGTAATTGAACCTCCTGAGGAATCTCATCGGGGCTAATGAGAGGTTTTTCTTTTACAAAAATCGGTATGCCGGCACACCCGGTAATTAGTAATAATAAGGTTAGACTGCAAATGCCTGATATTTTCCGCCATCTGTTTATCATAAGGTTATATCCTTATTTGTATAAAGAATTGATATAGCGTAGAGTTTCTTCCGCTACTGTCGGCGAATCAACAAAAATAGAAATTTCATGATTGTACTTCAATGCAGAGTTGGTAAGATTATGGCTCCCCATAATAGTATATCTTCTATCAATCACCATCACTTTTGTGTGAGTTGTGATGCGCGGAGAATCAAAATAGACATGAATGCCTCCTTTTTTCAATCTTTTCGCCGTATTTTTATTATTTCTGTTCACATTTGACCCAGGGTCTTCCCGTGTTTCAAGAAGAACTTTTATCGAAACACCTCTTTTAGCCGCCTGAATCAGATGATTAAGGATTTTATCAGAATAACTGCTCCTGTAACCGTTTGTCTTGAATAAGAAAAACGACATGACGATCTCACGTTTTGCATTACCTATCATATGTATGAGGGCAGGAAAATAATCTCTGTCTCCCAGTAATCTGACATGACAGTCTTTCAGGCCATATGATAGCTGATCCCTTGAATGAGAATAAGGAGGCGAACCATAAAGTAAGCAGGGATCAGACAGAAAGAACAAAGAGGAAAAGAAAAGGGAAACGATGATAGTTTTAAAAAGTCGGAGGCTTATAAATTTTTGACTAACCATTTTTGATGGCAACTTTCTTTTTTGCACTGTACTGATATTGTAATTTACTAAACTGACATAAAAATGCCCGGAAATCAATGAGTATAATTCCAGGGCGTTAGGAAATTAGGTACTTGTTAAGTGTCTTTAAATTTGATATTTATTTGTGATCTGAATATCGCCAGTTACTAAAATCTCTTACAGAAACTAAAAATAAAAGGGCGGGGATAAAACCCGCCCTTACGTTATCTCTAAACTTGAAACTTTACACTTAAGGCTCTAAATGGAGCTTTAAGCTAACCGTTTTATATTTATTTTACCTCTTCAAAGTCGGCATCTACCACGTCATCTTCGTCTTTTTGTGCTCCGCCGGGTTGCTCTCCTGCACCTGCGGAGGTATCTGCTCCGGCTCCTTCCTGTTGCGCAGAAGCCTTGGCGTACATGGCTTCTGCCAGTTTATGCGATGCCTGGGTCAGTTCTTCCTGTGCGGCATTGATGGCACCCGTATCGTCGCCTTCCGTCGCCTTTTTAAGCTTGGAGATAGCTTCTTCTATTCTTGACTTATCTCCAGCATCTATCTTGTCTCCCATTTCTTTCATGTTTTTCTCAACGCTGTAAATAAGAGAGTCTGTCTGGTTTCTTGCTTCGATCAAGTCTCTCCTCTTTTTATCTTCTTCTGCGTGAGAATCCGCTTCTTTGACCAGTTTTTCTATTTCTTCTTCAGATAAACCGCTTGAAGAAGTGATCTTGATGCTCTGTTCTTTTCCGGTGCCGAGGTCTTTGGCGGAAACATGGACAATACCATTGGCGTCAATATCGAAGGCAACATCGATCTGAGGGAGCCCCCTCGGTGCGAGAGGAATACCTGTCAATTCAAATCTACCCAGAGTTCTGTTATCTGCTGCCATGGGACGTTCACCCTGAAGCACATGAATAGTCACAGCCGGCTGATTATCCGCCGCTGTGGAGAATGTCTGACTTTTCTTTGTCGGAATAGTAGTGTTCTTTTCAATAAGCTTTGTCATAACACCACCCAGGGTTTCAATTCCCAAAGAGAGAGGAGTTACGTCCAGAAGAAGAACATCCTTCACATCTCCCGCCAACACTCCCGCCTGAATGGCTGCTCCAACAGCTACGACTTCATCCGGGTTTACTCCTTTGTGAGGTTCTTTCCCGAAAATCTCTTTGACTTTCTGCTGTACACGGGGCATGCGCGTCATTCCCCCGACGAGAATAACCTCATTAATATCATTGGGTGACAGCCCGGAATCCTTGATGGCAGTTCTACAGGGAGTTTCAAGTTTATCAATAAGATCTTCCACGAGTATTTCAAGCTTGGCTCTGGTAAGTTTCATGTTCAAGTGCTTGGGTCCCGAAGCATCAGCCGTGACGAAAGGCAGGTTGATGTCAGTTTCCATAGAAGTGGAAAGTTCCATTTTTGCCTTTTCAGCCACTTCTTTAATCCTCTGTAGAGCCATTTTGTCGTTTCTCAGATCAATTCCCTGATCCTTTTTGAACTCATCCGCTATATAATCAATCAACTTCTGATCAAAATCTTCTCCTCCCAGATGAGTATCTCCATTGGTGGATTTAACCTCAAAGACACCATCACCCAGTTCAAGAACAGAAATATCAAAGGTTCCTCCACCAAGATCAAAGACTGCAATCTTCTCATCCGCTTTCTTGTCAAGACCGTAGGCAAGTGATGCCGCTGTCGGTTCGTTAATGATTCTCAAGACATTCAATCCTGCAACCTTCCCCGCATCCTTCGTTGCCTGTCTCTGGGAGTCATTGAAATATGCGGGAACCGTAATAACCGCATCGGTCACCGTTTCTCCCAGATAATCCTCGGCAGTCTGTTTCATTTTTGCCAGAACCATTGATGATATCTCCGGTGTGCTGTAGTTGTTGCCCCTTACAGTTATCTGTGCATCGCTGTTCGCTGCTTCCGTAATCTTGAAAGGGCTGATGGTGATATCATACTGAACCTCTTTGGAAGAATACTTTCTGCCTATGAGCCGTTTTATTGCATAAACAGTGTTTTCAGAGTTGGTAACCGCCTGTCTTTTGGCAACCTGTCCAACTAATCGTTCACCGCTGTCCGTAAATGCAATCACGGATGGAGTGGTTCTGCTTCCTTCCTGGTTCGTTATAACGACCGGGTCGCCTCCTTCCATTACGGCGACACACGAATTCGTCGTCCCTAAATCTATCCCTATTATTTTTCCCATCTTTATTAAACCTCCTATTATGCCTGTTTTTCTTTCGATATACTCTTTGAAATGGCTGCCTTAACGGGCCTTAATAATCGACCATTTAACAAATATCCCTTTTCAAGTTCTTCAACGATTTTGTTATTTTCATATTCTTCAGTTTCTACCAGGAACATGGCTTCGTGGAAGTTGGGATCAAAATCCTTACCTGCTGTATCTATTCTTTCAACGCCATGTTTTTCCAGGGAAACGAGAAGCTTATCGTATATTAGTCTCAGCCCTTCCATAAATGCGTCACAATCTTCCGAATTGTAAGCATGATCTAATGCCCTTTCCAGGCCGTCCACAATCGGTAATATGTCTTTGATTAACCTTTCATTTCCATAATTGATAGCATCCGCACGTTCTTTTATGGCACGCCGTTTGTAATTTTCAAACTCTGCTGATGTGCGTAAATATTTATCGTAATTCTCCGCAGCTTCCTTTTTGGTTTTTTCTAATTCCTCAACAATTTCTTCTCTGGATGCCGTAGATTCTTCTCCTATATACGGTGCACTGACTTTCTCTTTAGACTTCCCCTGAATATCTAAAATTTTTTTGTCCCTTTTCTTGCTTTGTTTTTTCACCATATCAACTTAATAACCCCTCTTTCTCCTAACTTCTAACTTTAAACCCGAAACTCAACGCCTATTCTCCCGGTTTTTGGAAAAGTTTGTAATCCACCATCTGACAGATTGTATGTCCCACCGTAATATGAACCTCCTGAATGCGGGGAACGCTGTTGGAAGGCACATTGAGAGCGTAATCTGCTATCTTTCCTGCATCTCCCCCATCTTTTCCGGTTAGGGCAATCGTGATCATGTCCAGCTTTTTGGCAACCTCGAAAGCTTTTATCACATTGGATGAGGAACCGCTGGTGCTTATTCCCAATGCCACATCACCGGCATGGCCTATCGCTCTTATCTGTTTGGCAAAGATATCTGAAAAGTCATAATCGTTACCGATACTCGTTATTACCGAGGTATCAGTGCTGAGCGCAATTGCTGGAAGAGGGGGCCTTTCTATGATGAATCTGTTTACAAATTCTGCTGCCAGATGCTGGGCATCTGCCGCACTCCCTCCGTTTCCGAACAGCAATATCTTTTTCCCGCCCTTTAAGGCTTCTGTAATGACGTCAACGATCTTTGCGATCCTGACGACGTTTTCGTTAACAAAAACCTCTTTTAAATGACAGCTCTCTTTAAATATCCTTATTATAATATCTTCAATATCTTGCATTCTTGTCCAGCCTGCTGGTTTTGAAAATAATATAAGAATCGACCTCCCATATGTCAAGAAATGGAGGGCGAATAATATCTGAATCCGTGGCATCAAGGTTGCGTATCATGAAAGACGAGTATAAAATCCCTTTTCCCCTCAAATATCCGTGAAGCCTCTTCCGGCACAAAGTGATCCCCAAGGACTTATAATAACATGCCGATATTACAGACAATATGGCGTATTTTAGTTGCACCATTCCATGTGCCGCTATTGGTGGCAGTTGTTTTGTCCATAGCCTCCATTTTTGGCTATGTAACAGGAATCATAAACCGCTGATACAATATCTTCCATATATCTGCCCATGGCGCATATCTGCCAAAGGATAAAAATGCCTTCCTTGCATGATGTGAGACCTTTGCATAACGTCTCCTTCTACCCAATTTCTGCGTCAGGCTCAAATTTTAATCCTCGAAATATCCAATATATTCCT
>CAZKGS010000098.1:0-8772 GCA_964552105.1 uncultured Syntrophaceae bacterium | reverse complement strand
AATCAAAATAACCCCCGGTGTAACGGGCCGGCCAGGGAAATGTCCCTTATAGAAGTACTCATCGTCCCGGAAGCGGTATGTTCCGATAATATGATCCTCATCCATTTCCAGTATGTCATCGATAAAACGGAACGGTTGCTGTTGAGGAACCAGAAGAAGCACATCTTCAATCGTCTTTTTATCAGCCGCCATAAAGCCCCCCGTTAACGTGAATGACACTTCCCGTAATGTAGCTGCCCCTGCCGGCAAGAAAGGCCACAATATCGGCCACTTCTTCGGGATGACCCATTCGTCCCAGGGGAATGTTTTCAAGAATCTTTTGTTGTACATCATCTGGAAGGCTCTTCGTCATAGCTGTATCAATAAATCCCGGAGCTACCGAATTGACAAGAATATTCCTCCCCCACAATTCCTTCGCAAGAGATTTGGAAAAAGCGTCAAGTGCCGCTTTTTCCATAGTGTACGGGATCTGACCGCCGTTGCCGGTATGTCCTACCACACTGGAAATATTGATAATTCTTCCACTGTCCCTGCGGAGCATAAAAAGACGCAGTATTCGTTTGGTCAGGTACCAGGTACCACGCAGCATTGTTCGCTGTGAGTCAAATTCGCCGATTTTCATCGAATTAATATCGCTGTTAATCGATATTCCGGCATTGTTGACCAACACGTCCACACGACCTGCTATACTTTTGATAGACTTTGCCATTTCTTCCACTTCATCCACATCGGCCAGATCCGCTTTTAGAAGAAAACCGTCTTCTATTTGAGACAGGACATCTTTCGCCTGATCCTCACTTCTCCGATAATGAATACCTATCTTAAATCCTTCAGCAGAAAGGGCTTTGCAACACGCAGCGCCTATTCCGGTTCCACCGCCGGTAACAATGGCAACGGGTTTTAATTCTGAATTTTTAATTTTTAATTTTGAATTATTCATATATCTCTCTTTATAATTCCACCCCTGGAATTGGGTGAGATCTTCGGATAATCGGGATAGACAATTCCCTTAAAGATTCCCGTACGGGCATTTTTAATCGTCATTATCATTTCATCATCCACGAATACTTTGCCATCTCCTATGACAATGCTTGAACCTGAATCCTTAAGATGGGAAAACCGCCTGACATCAATTTCATAACGAACTCTTTGATTATGGGGCCGTATCTGACCATTAAAAGAAATTTCCTCGCAGCCCAGGGCCCTGCCGCCACCTAATCCTCCCCTCCAGATGCAATAAAAGCCCAGTAATTGCCAAATTGCATCCACACAGAGACAACCAGGCTGTACGGGATCTCCCGGCATGTGGCACTGAAAATACCAGGCATCTATCCTTATATCCTGCTCGGCAACGACAGATCCTCTCCTGCCGTTACTCTTTATTGAAACAATGCGATCCGCCATCAGGAAGGGGGGGGCAGGTAAACGGGCATCGAAACCTTCAGGCGCATCATCAACCAATCGTCCGTAAGCAAAAGCAATCAGGTCGTTCAGTCCAAAATTTTCTTTTTTCATAAATTCAGAGTATCTCATTATTTCTTCACATCCGGTTTTCAACTTGAAACTTGAAACTCTTATTCCAGGATCTTCAGCATCGTTCGGACCCACGTAAGCCCCGAGCCAACCATGATTAATGCTATATGGTCTCCCGGTTGAAACCTGTCCCAGTTTTGACTCAAGACACACGGAGCACTTGAACATCCCGTATTGCCATAATCTACAACATTGTGCCAGTGATCTTCTTCAGATAAACCGCATCTCTCGCAAACAGTCTCCAGCATTCCGAAATTTGCCTGATGTCCCACAAACTTGAACCGACCTGAATTTATGGGGTAAGTTTCCTGCAATTCCCTGAGAGACTCCGTTGTCTTACGAATGGCAAAACCCTGAACGGCACTTCCATTTTGCCCGAAGAATCCCATGCGGGGAATACAAACCTTGTCCCACGATAACGGATTTGAATCACAAAAAAACGCTTCAAATACCATTTTCGAGGGAACAGAGGCAGATACAACGGCGGCACTGCTTCCATCTCCAAAAAGAGGTGCCACCCTTCGATCGGAGTAATTTACTGTACGGGTGAGGTTTTCCGGATTGACCACCAGTATATAGGGTGGAAGTGCTTCCGGCTTCATGTCGGAGAGGAACTTGAGCTGCATACCAAAAGTGGAACATGCGGAATTGAGATCGAAACAGGGAACATCAATTCCAAGCTCTGCCGCTACGGTGGCCGCCTCAGCAGGGGTAACATGATCGGGTGCCGAACTTCCGGATATGATCAATCCCAGCTCTTCAGGCTTCACCCCTGCCCTCTCCAGGGCCAAATGCGCCGCCTTAGATCCCGTCTGCGCATTTGTGTACAGACCGGCTTCAAACGCTGCTCGGGGATCTCTATTTTTCGTCGTTTTTATATAATCCAGAGGCAGACTTGTTCGTCGGGTATGCACACCCACCCGCTCTAAAATCCACTCTTCGCTGCTCCCTATATCCAGTTCACTCAAAAACCGGTTTGTAATTACATTTTCCGGGTGGAAATGGCCCAACCCATGAAGATACAACATTTTTATACCAACTCCCGTCCTATAATCATATCCTGAACTTCCCTTACACCTTCATATATATCAATGATATGGGCATCCCGTGCCAGTTTAGATATCTCGTATTCCGACATGAAGCCGTAACCACCGTGAAGATGAAGACCCTCTTTGGTACAGAAAAGGGCTGCTTCCGCCGCAGCATTCTTCGCCAGAGAGGCATAGATACCCCTGTCATCGGCCTGTTCCTGAACTTTGAACGCCGCCTTCATCAGAGCCAGATCGGACAGTTCCACTTTCTTCCACATGTTGACCAGTGTGTCTCTCGCTACGGGCATATCACAGATCCTCTGCCCGAACTGCTTGCGCTCCTTCGTATATTCTAAAGTTACATCGAAGGCCCTCTTAGCCAGACCGACACCGATTGCCGCAACCATTGGTCTCGCATAATCAAGAACCTCAATGGCATATTTGAAACCGAGTCTCCTGTTACCTATAATCTGGTGATCTTCGATAACTACGTCCTCAAACTTTACCGTTGCCGTATTCGACAGGCGCTGCCCGAGTTTGTCTTCCGGCTTGCCCGTTATTACCTTACCTCCTCCGGGCACGGTGATCTCCCTGGCATCGAAAGGCTGAGAAACAACCTCCCCGCCACGAATAGAATCGAAGGGGATAATGACACAGGCCATCATAAGGCTGCCGGGTTTCCCGACCTTGCAGAACACGGTAAACTGGGAGGCATATGAAGCATTGGTAATAAAACACTTTTCCCCGTTTAAAATATACTTTCCATCATCTCTTTTTCTAATAAATGAAGTCATGGCCAGGTTATCAGAACCTGCTCCCGGTTCCGTCAGACAGAAAGATGAAATTATGGGGGCTTCGACAAAGGGACGTAGAAAGGTCTCTTTTTGTTCCTCCGTTCCATTCTGTGCAATGACGACATTGGCAAGATCGTTACACATGGCCGATGTTGAAACTCCTGAGTCGCCATAAGACAGTTCTCTAACGATCAACGCGCTGGATACTATATCTATTTCGTATCCCTTTACAGATTCCGGAATGCTCAAGTTTAACAAACCGATCTCCCAAGCCTTATCTATGATATGCTGTGGAAAAGCATGGTCCTGCTCCAATTTCATAACATCGGGTAATATTTCATTTTTTACAAACTTCTGAACCGTATCCACATACATCTGCTGACTATCAGTCAGGTTGAAATCCATAACTTATTCTCCCTTTGTGATTCTATTAAACCCGAATCGATTTCATAGACGATTTTTTTCAAACAGCCGGCTTGCTGCTGAAAGAGTGGTAATGGACAGGCATGGTACACCTGCAGTTTTGAAGAATTCCCTGAGGGGGCGGCTCGGTCCTATTTCAACAATCGAGTTTGCCACGGAAGCCATGGCTTCCATATTTTGTCTCCACTGGACCGTGCTGCTTAACTGAGATGCCAGTTGATCAATGATTTCAATGCAATGGTCTGAATAAAAACGACCGGTTAAATTTGAGGTAACTTTTTCTGCGTTTTTCGGTGTCAACTTCAAGATGAGAGCCCGTAAGGCCTCTTTAAAAGCTTCCATCACAGCATTCATAAAACGGCTGTGGAAGGGTGCGCTTACGTTGAGAGGTACGAAACGAAATGATTGCTTTCCGCTGAAAGCTTCCTCAAGACGATCCTTCGCTTCGGGCATTGCACTCGATTTACCGCTTATAACGACCTGATTGGCAGAATTGTCATTCGCCAAATCAATTGGCAGTTCACTTAATGTCTGTCGAACCATGTTTAAGTCCAGATCATCTGATATAACAGCCGCCATCCCTCCCATTCCCACGGGTGTTGCTTCCTGCATGAGTTGGCCGCGAATACTCACTACTTTCAGGGCTTCGGAAAAAGGTAAAACACCGGCAGCAACCAGGGCGGTGTATTCGCCCAGGCTATGACCACCAAAATATTGAGGGGTAAAATTATATAGGGAATGGAGTCCACGCAGCATGGCAATTTCCGTTGTAAGAATACATGGTTGGGCATATTCTGTCAGATTCAGTCTTTCGTCTTTTCCAAAACACATAGTCGCAACATCCCAACCCAGGATGTCGGATGCTTCATGATATGTGTCTCTGCTCACGGGAATATTCTCATAAAAGTCCTTTCCCATGCCGGGACGTTGAGCCCCCTGTCCGGGAAAGGCAACAGCTATAATCGATCGATTCATTATGGACAGTCTCTCCTTATCTTCGATTCATCAACACAATTTCGATTTTTACTGCATGATCCATGCCAGCAACAATTACCCATTTGTTGCCATTCCTAACATGCTTAAATGCCTGGACATTTAGAATATTGCATCCTCCTGATTTGTCATGTGAATAGCCCTGCAAGGTGTGTAATTTCCTTCGCAGCCGGAAGGATACTACGCAACATTCAAGTTAAGCCTGGGAATGGGGGAAATTGGAAGTATGAAACGAATTGAAGATTTTCATGTTTTTTGATAGTGTACAACCTTGCTTTTTAAGATGTTGCAAAATTTATTAAAATAACATAGGAACCGTACCTTTTTCTTGAACAGAATAAAGTGGTAAAAAAATAACTTAAAGTGAAGCTACCCGCCCCATCCCAATCCCCGAACGGGACTATAAAATATGGAAACTTTTGTAGCAGCAGCGATTAGCCTGACCATATCGACGGCTCTTATCATCAAAAGGAAGAAGAATCCCCTTTATCTTTCCTTTGCCGTTTTATGTTTTGCCTTATTTTCTCAGAAAATAGGCATCTTTTTGTATGGGACTTTGCATACCGATTATTGGAAAGTTGTCTATTACCTGGGTATTCTTTCTATACCACCCCTTGCCATTACATTCAGTCGTTATTTGCTGCACCATCACACGTTCTTATCCAAAAGAGACACGGTCTTGACAGGTTTTGTAAGTCTTCTGATTGCTGCAGCCCTTTTTACCCCTTTATTCCAATGGTCTTCCCTTAATATTTTATTGTACATTTATTGCGGCCTTGTCCTGATTTACTGCTTCATAGCCCTTGTCCGCCAAATTATGGAAGAGCCTCCGGGTGCTGAAAAGAAAAGGCTGGCCTATGTGGCAGTTGCCTGTATCGTGGCCGCGGTCTTCAGTCTTTCCGATGTATTGAATAGCTATGGTTATGGATTACCTCCACTTTCCGATATAGCCCTTATCGCACTTATCTATTTCCTCTTTATTATTATCACCCATACGGAGATTCCGGGATTGCATGAAATCATGCTGAGGAATCTCTTGATTTTTTTCGTTATATTGTTTGCGACCGCTGTAATTTACGTAGTTATCGATTTGTTTGATGAGAGACAAAAGCTTTCGTTTACAAGTGTCTTTATGGCATCTTTCCTTATCGTAATCCTGACAGATCCTCTCAAAATGATTTTGAAAAAAACATTCAGCTATTTCTTTTTTGATAAGAAAGACCTTACAGTTTCCCTTTATTCGATTGACGACGAGCTGGAAAAAAAGAAATTTGCCCTTCTCGAAGAAACGGCAACGGGCCTTGCCCATGAGATACGAAATCCACTTGGATCTATCAAAGGTGCCGCAGAGTACCTTAAAGAAGTGGATACGACGGGAAACCCCAAACTTCTTGATATCATTATAGAAGAAACAGACAGACTGAATACCGTCGTATCTCAATTCCTGAATTATGCAAAACCTTATGTAATGAATGCGGAAAAACAGGACATAAACAATATCACCAAGAAGGTTATCTCCCTGATTAAGGCTACAAATCTTCCGGAGAATATAATGATCGAAGAAACTCTTGACCCTGATTTGCCGGATGTTAAAATGGATGGGGAACAAATGATTCAAGTTATTCTGAACATGGCATTGAACGGAATAGATGCTATGCACGATGGCGGCACTTTAAGTTTTGCAACATCGAGGATAAAAAATGACGGGGGGGGAAAAGTGGAAATTACCGTTCGTGACACAGGTCGTGGGATCAATAAAGAAGACTTGAAAACGATTTTCAAGCCTTTTTTTACAACGAAGAGAAAAGGTACCGGCCTTGGTCTCCCCATATGTCAAAGAATCGTTAAAAACCATGGTGGCCATATTTATGTAGAATCGACTTCCGGCAAGGGAACGGCATTTTTTGTAAGGCTTTGATTGCGTCATATGTTCAATTGACTTGACAGCAGGTATAACCCATAATAGCTTTGAAACATCATGAAGAAGATTTTAGTTGTTGATGACGAATTAAATATGCTCCTCGTTTTAGAGGCTATGCTCAAAAAAGAGGGTTATCTGGTCGCTACGGTATCTGATGGACTCGAAGCTCTTGATGTTCTGCGTGATGACGATGTAGCCGTTGTCATCACCGATCTGAAAATGCCGAACCTCGACGGCCTTGGTCTTTTGGCCGAGGTAGTCAAAGATTATCCTTCCATCCCCGTTATCATAATCACCGCACACGGTACAGTAGAAACAGCTGTGGAAGCCCTGAAAAAGGGGGCATTCGACTATATTACCAAGCCATTTGAACAGGAAGATCTGAAAAGCATTGTACATAAGGCCTTCAAGACCCGGAGCTTAAGCGAAGACGAATTGGTACTGGCTCCTGAGGAAATAGATCATTATAATATCATAGGCACCGGTCAAGAGATGTTGAAGATATATGATATTATAAAAAAAGTGGCGCCTACGATTACTACCATACTTATTACGGGGGAGACAGGCACGGGAAAGGAACTCATTGCCAACGCAATCCATAGAAACAGCCCTCGCAAGGATAATCCCTTTATTAAAATCAATTGTGCTGCCATTGCGGAAAACCTGCTGGAAAGTGAGCTTTTTGGATATGAAAAGGGGGCTTTTACCGGCGCTATCAACAGAAAACCGGGAAGATTTGAACTGGCCCACAAGGGCACCCTTTTTCTTGATGAAGTCGGAGAACTGCCGAAAGATATGCAGGTAAAACTGCTCCGTGTCATCCAGGATCAGAAATTTGAAAGGGTAGGTGGTCTCCGTACGATCAAGGTTGATGTCAGGCTGATTACAGCGACAAACAGAAATCTCTTCAAAGATGTAAAAGAAAAAAGGTTCCGGGAGGATTTATATTACAGGTTAAATGTGTTGCCCATCCATATTCCACCGTTACGAGAAAGAAAAGAAGATACTCCAGTATTAACCGATTATTTTATAGATAAATTCAATAAAAAACTATCCCGGGATATAGAAAATGTTGAATCGGGTGTCAGGCAAGCTATCATCAACTATGATTGGCCCGGAAATATAAGGGAATTGGAGAATCTGCTTGAAAGGCTTGTATTGCTGTCCCGGGATGACACATTGAGGGTGGAGGATCTTCCTTCAGAAATTCAGTTCCCCCATCAAGCATTACCTGCTGCTGATTCAAGCACACCGGGGAAGGCTTTTAAAGATATCATTAAAAGCAGGACAGCAGAAATTGAAAAGCAGATGATCGCCAGAGTCCTGGATGAATGTGAAGGCAATGTAAGCAAAGCGGCCTCGCAATTAGGTCTCAGCAGAAAAGGCCTTCAACTGAAGATGATTAAATATGATCTGCGGAAATAACGGGTAAAGGACAGGCTAAAGGGAAAAGGCTAAAGGCTAAGGAGAAAGAGGTTAAAGGTAAAAGCAAAAGAACAACTTTATGCATTCGTAAAAAGTCAAAAATGTTCCCTCTCCCTTGATGGGAGAGAGTTAGGGTGAGGGTGAAATGGTAATATTTCAATTAGTTATATCCCCCTCCCCTTTAGCCCTTAGCCCTTTGCCTTTAGCCCCTATAAATCAAAAGAGGTTAAGAAAAAAATGGCTCACAGAATAGAAGTCGGGTTCAAACAGAGTATAAGAGATGTTCTCGGAGAAAAAACAAGAAGAAAAATAATAGAGCATCTTGGTATCAATGTTGATGAAGTCAAAACGATTGAAGTCTATACCATAGATGGAGATTTGACCGATAACGATTTAGGAAAAATCGCAAGCGGCCCCTTTTCAAACCCCGTTACACAAAAATACGTCATAAACAGAGGGCTGGCTGACGATTTTGACTGGTTGATTGAAGTGGGTTTCAGGCCGGGAGTAACGGATAACGTAGGAAAGACGGCCAGAGAGGCCGTTGTGCTACTTTTGGATGAGAGGGTAAAAGAAGGCATCGGTGTTTATACGTCAAGACAGTACGTCATCAGGGGGAAACTCGGTAACGAGGATGCCGGACGGATTGCTT
>CAZKGS010000097.1:0-8791 GCA_964552105.1 uncultured Syntrophaceae bacterium | reverse complement strand
AGCTGCCTCTTCTGCAAGAAAGAAAATTACATTTTGTTTTTCAAGAATCCTGTCAACTTGCGTTTATCTGTTCGATTAAAAAACAGAAATTACTGTGCCATCGAGTTATTGATTGTATCGAAATGATTGTTTTGATATATTTATTGAATGTGAGATAGCAATTGACTTTGAATAGTGTATCAGGTTTTGTGAATATTGTCTTTAACCACCATGTAGTGATAAGGGGGCGGCATGGAAATAAACACAAAAAAGGAGAGGGATGTATTAATTGTCTCTGTTAATGGGAGAATGGGAGAGGTTACTGCTCCTGAGTTTGAAGAGAGAATGAGGGAATTGATTGACGAAGGAGAAACCAGGTTTATTGTTGATCTCGAAGGGCTTGAATATATCAGCAGTGCGGGGTTGCGAGGTCTCCTGTCATCAACCAAGACTCTAAGGGAAAAAAATGGGCAGATATTTCTTTCCGGTCTTACAGGCGCTGTCAAAGAGGTCTTTGAAATTTCTCAATTCATATCTATATTTTCGATATTTGAATCAATAGAAGCCGCTTTAGCGGAAATGTGATAGTAGAAAACTGATGAAGAGAGTTATGTTCGGAAATATAAAATTACCGGCAAAAATTGAACATCTCGATGGCATACTCCAGTTTGTCAAAGATTGTGCCAGAGATGAGGGGTTTAGCCGGCAGAGAATTTCCAATATAGAACTGGCGACAGAAGAAGCTCTTGCCAATGTTTGTCGTTATGCTTATTCAGGGGACTGTGGTGATATAGAGATCAGATGCAGAACTGATGATGACAGGAGATTGATAATTGATATTGTCGATGCGGGAAAACCTTTCAATATGCTAACTTTAGCAGAACCTGATTTGACTGCCGATATTTCGAAACGTGAGCTTGGTGGACTCGGAGTTTTGCTGATTCGGAAAATGGTGGATGGTATTCAATATTCCCGAAAGGACAATAAAAATATTCTTACATTTATTCTGAGCAATAGAGAAAAAAGAGATATGTCTCATTCCTGATAAGTCGATATTCTTCGTTTTTTGCACATGAGGATTTATTCAGATTCTGGTACGTTAGATAATTGAGATTTACGTGGATTTGTTAATTTTGAATATATTCTTTTGACAAAAGGACTGTTCCATAAACCTTTTAATCTCACAACGGCCTTACATGCCTGTAATTTAGCAGGATCTCTCATCAATTCTTCAATGAATTTCCTCTGGCTGCTCACAAAGCCGTCAAATTTCAATTGAATCATTTGCTCTTCTGAGAAGGATTTGCCGCTTATCCTTTCCAGATCTTCAGGGGTTAAGCCCAACCCCCCTATCATCTTAAGGAAGTATTCCCCGGTTATGTTTCTGGATTTCAGGGAAAACTCACTGAATCTCTGGGGAGACAATCCTGACAACTTCATGAATTGTCCCTTGCTCATTTTCTGAGACTGGGCATACTCCCACAGGAAAACAAAATATTCATTAAAATCTGTGTCTTTCCTTCTTGCTGCCATGGTTGGAATTATACCGTCATTTATATTATTGTCAAGAGAAAATAACATTTTCATTGATGGAATTACCAGGTTAATAATACCAAATCTAATTCACATTTTCGAAGACTCTCTTTTTTTAGTGCAAATACGATTTATTTTCGGTATGATCCGGCAAATTACATGATCAAGGAGGAGAAGATGTCTGTTTTAGGATGGGAAAAAGATGAGAACGTTGCTGTCATTACCATGACCAATGGTGAAAATCGACAAAACCCTGTTTTTGTCAAAGAAATGTTAAATGTTTTGGAGGAAATTGAAAAAGATACATCCGTCAGCGCTGTTATTATTACATCTAATGACAAGAAAAGCTGGTCTCAAGGGCTTGATCTCGATTGGATAATGGAGAGGAAGAAAGAGAATGATCTCCAGGCGATCAAAGATTTCCTGTACGGAATCAATAGTGTTTTCAAAAGAATCCTTCTATATCCCATGCCGGTGATAGCCGCCATCAACGGTCACGCCGCTGCTGGTGGTGCGATACTTACTTGTTCCTGTGATTTTAGATTTATGAGGTCTGATAAAGGCTTCTTCTTTTTCCCGGAAGTCGATATCGGTGTTCCCTTTCTCCCGGGGATGATTGCTCTTGTAAAGAGGGCCGTTCCTTATTATAAATTTAATGAAATGCTGTTATCGGGAAAACGTTATTTTGCTCCCGAAATGGAAGAGCATTATATTATTCAGAAGGCCTGTGAAAACGAAGATGCTTTGATGAAAGAAACACTGGCATTCGCAAAGACCTTTAACAAAAAGAGAGGCACGTTCGGGGAGACGAAAAAGAGGTTGCATAAGGAGATTATTGAAGTAATTGATAAGGAGGATCCATTGTTCATCGAGCCTCTCTTCATAATGGCATAGGACAAGTAGTTTTTGACGGGGTGCAGTAGTTTTATGACATCATATTGGTCATCTTCTCCTGCACCTCTTTTGCTTCGGCAATCATCCGTTCCAATAATTCGGAGACGGTTGGGATATCATGTACCAGGCCTGTCACCTGTCCCACGGTAAGGACGCCTTTTTCGTTATTTCCCTCTTCGGTGGCAAGCATTCCCAGCCCCCCTGCATTTGAAACAGCAGCTACCATTTCCGGGACGCTGATCCAACTCATTCCCGAAAGTAAAACAGGATATTTGATTTTAAAAAGCTCGGTAATACGTGTTTGCAAGAAGAAACTCTTTTATAAAGGTGAATCTGAAAAGATTATCCGGTCTTTCCCCAGCTCTTTCGCTTTGTACATACTTTTATCTGCCCTTCTAATAAAATCTTTTAATAGTTCATGAAGGATGAACTGGGCTATTCCAATGCTTACGCTTATGTGTATCTTGTTTCCTGTAATCGGGGAAAACGCCTCATTTTTTAAACATGTTCTGATTCTTTCTGCAACAAAGAATCCCTGTTCTGCGTTTGTTTCCGGTAAAATAATCGCAAATTCTTCCCCGCCATATCGGTAGGCAGAATCTGTACGTCTTACGGATTTACGGATAAACTCTGAGAGCCTGATCAATACCTTATCACCTTCTAAATGACCGAAATTATCATTATATTGCTTAAAATTATCAATATCGAGCATTAAAAGTGTTAGTGAATGGTTATAACGATTGGTGCGCTCAATCTCTAATTCCAATTGGTGATAAAAATGTCTCAAGTTGTAAAGCTTTGTGAGACCATCCGTGATACTCAGTTCATGATATCTTTTTTCGCTTTCACGGAGAGCTTCCTCTGCCCGGATCCGCTCAGCAAGGAGAGCCCTTTCTCTTAGAACCCGTTTTAGTCTGGTTATCAATTCATTTATTCTCACGGGCTTTTGTATGAAATCACTTGCACCGATTTCTATAATGTCTTCATATGAATAGTCTTTCACAAACCCGGTCATTACAATGACGTCAGAATCATATTTTTCTTTTACTATCCTGGTAAGTTCAAGTCCGTCGAGATTTGGCATCATAATATCGGTGATCACCACATCAGCATTATGCTTGGCTAAAACTTTTAAAGCTTTTTCCCCGTCTTCAGCAATTGAACAGACATACCCCTCATTGCCCAGCGCTTCCTGAATTATATCCCTTATAGTCTTTTCATCTTCGGCAACCAGAATATGGATGTTACCTGGCGTATGTTTATCTATTACATTCATCTTCTTTTACATGTATTAACATATTCGTTTAAAATATATGAAATTCCTGAAATTGTATGGCAGATTTGATAATCTGGTAACATAACGCATATTCAGTCTTTTTGTCAAGTACTTAAACATTTAGCAGTCAGTTATCTTTCACTACGAGGAACCCTGACTCAGAAGGCCTTGCCGATTATAAGGTTGGGGCAAATGATATGCTTGTCTGTATTATAAATACAGGGCGCTGATTCCTCTGCGGACCTAATTACAAATAGACACTATAATCTTTTTGTGGTAGTTATTTTGGGGAATTTCAGCAATCTTTACAGGGGATCAGATGGGTATTCAAAAAGTAGGGATCATAGCAAACAGCAGCAAGGAGAGTGCCGTTGACTACACATGCCGGTTGAGTGAGTGGCTTTTGAAAAAGGGATTGGAAGTTTTTCTAGATGAAGAGATTGCAGATAAGGCTGGAATAACCCCGGGTATTAGCAGGAAAGAATTGGCCTCACTTGTTGATATAATCGTTGTATTCGGTGGTGACGGGACACTTCTTATGGCAAGCCGTTCAGTAAGGGGATTGGATGTGCCCATTGTTGGTGTCAATCTGGGCGGCTTTGGTTTTATGACCGTTGTTAATCTGAACGAAATGTTCAGCACCATGGAATTTATACTCAAGGGGGATTATAAGACGTCAAAAAGAATGATGCTTGATGCAATCCTGGAAAATGAAGATGAACAGAAAGCAGAACATTCAGCGCTCAATGATATAGTTATTAGCAGAGGAGATCTTTCCCGGATGATTAATCTGGAAACATTTGTTGATGATAAGTATTTGACCACTTACAAAGCTGATGGTCTGATTATTTCAACACCGACGGGTTCTACTGCCTATTCCCTTTCCGCGGGAGGACCAATTGTTCTTCCGGATCTTAACTCTATTATAATTAATCCTATATGCCCCCATACATTGACAAACAGGCCGATTATGCTTCCCCCTGATTCTGTCGTAAGAATTGTCCTAGGGCCGAAAGAAGAGAATGCTACAATGACGTTTGACGGGCAGATATCCGTTGTCATGAAATCGGGTGATGCTATTGTAGTAAAGAAATCAACTGATTACATTAATCTTATAGATTCCCCTCACCGCGATTATCTCGAAATCCTGCGTACCAAATTAGGATGGGGTAGACTGCCGTAAAAATCCTATGTTGAAGGAATTAAAAATACAGAATCTTGCCATCATTGACAACCTCAGTGTCTCTTTCGTCGAAGGGCTTAATGTTATTTCCGGAGAAACGGGAGCGGGCAAATCAATTATCATCGGAGCAGTGGGCCTTCTGCTGGGGGACAGGGCATCTGCTGATTTTATCAGATCTTCGGAAGATTCAGCGGTGATAGAGGCTCTTTTTAACATAGAGGGGAAGGATCAAATTAAGGAAAAATTACGCGGCATGGGTTATGGTGGCGATGATGAACTTGTCGTTAAACGAACTGTCTCCCGATCAGGCAAGAACAAAGTTTATATCAACGGAAACCTGGCAACACTTGGCATGCTTTCATCTTTGAGCGAATCTCTTGTCAATGTTTGCAGCCAACATGAACATCAAATTATCCTTACTGTGGATAATCATATTGATATTCTGGATGAATTTGGAGATCTGGTATCCATGAGATCTGAATTTTCTGAACTGTACAGGGAATATCAAGGTCTGAAGGAAGGACTTGAAGAACTGGAATCTGTGAATAAAAAAAGGTGGGAACGTGAAGAGTTTTTAAAATTTCAATTAAAGGAAATTAAAGATGGGGGGATAATAATTGGTGAGGATGTTTCTTTGCAGAAAGAAAAGAAGATTTTAAGCAATGCGAAAAAATTGGGTGAATTCGCACAAGAGTCTCATAATATTCTATATGCCGTAGAAGACTCCATTCTCGAGAAATTAGGTAAAGTTAGAGATGACATAAATGAAATAAAACAGATTGATTCAACGTTGAATATATCAAAGGGGGATTTAGATACATTTTATTTCGGTCTTGAAGAGGTTGCGATTGTATTGAGAGATTATATGAAGGGGATAACGTTTGATTCTGCAAGGCTTGAAGAAATCGATGAGCGACTGGAATATCTGGGAAGGTTAAAGCGTAAGTACGGTGGAACTCTGGACAACGTATTTAAAAAGAAAGAAAAAATAAAGGAAGAACTTGAAGGTATATTTTCTATTGAAGAGGAGATTGAAAAAGTTTCAGAGGAAATTTTTCAGAAAAAGAAGTTATTGCTGGGAAAGGCACGCAATTTGTCTCAAAAACGGATTGAAGTTTCCGGGAGACTGAAGACGTCCATAGAAAGCGAAATCCATACATTGAAAATGGCGAATACGATATTTGATGTCAGATTTTATAAGCCGTCTGTAGATAACCAGGGAGATCCCCTTATGCATTCAAAAGGTATAGACTCCGTGGAATTTTATCTTTCGACAAATATTGGGGAGGAATTAAAACCTTTGAATCGTATAGTTTCCGGGGGAGAGCTTTCCCGTATAATTCTTGCCATGAAGAAAGTGCTTGCGCGTACGGGATCTGTCAGTACAATTATATTCGATGAGGTAGATACGGGTATTGGTGGAGCGACTGCCGAGATTGTCGGAAAAAAGCTGCAGGAAGTGTCAAAGCATCATCAGGTTATCTGTATTACCCATCTTCCCCAGATTGTCTGCTTCGGGGACAATCATTTTCTTGTTTCAAAGCATATTTTCGGGGATCGAACAATCGCGGAAATGCGTGTTCTTACGGAAGATGAGCGCCTTGATGAAATTACCAGAATGTTAGGCGGCCTAAAAATTACAGATAAGACTCGAGATCATGCCCATGAAATGCTAAAGGCATCGCATAGCAAATAGTATAGTTTCAAGTTTCAAGTTTCAACACTTTTAATTTTTGGTCTTAACTTGAAACTTGAAACTTTAACCCAAGGTGTTGGAAATGTTAAGAAAAGCAAAAATCAGTGATGTGAAGGTTGTTCACAGAATGATCAATATGTCCGCGGGAAAGGGTGAGATGCTTCCTCGCTCTTTGATGGATCTTTATGGCAATCTGAGGGACTTTTTTGTTTACCTTGATGAAGATGATGGTTCTATCGTTGGGCTTTGTGCCATGCATATATTTTGGGAAAACCTTGCAGAAGTAAGATCTTTGTATGTCGAAGATCAACACAGGCGAAAAGGGATTGGCAGAAAACTTGTCGAGGCATGTATCTCTGAAGCGATAACTCTGGATCTGCTCAGAATATTTACCCTTACATATCAAACGGAGTTTTTCAAAAGCATAGGTCTTGAGGAGGTTGATAAAGTAACCCTTCCCGAAAAAATATGGTCTGACTGTTTTAAATGTCCCAAATATCCCGATTACTGTGATGAAGTAGCAATGATTTTGGAGCTTTGAAAACGTATGCTTCGAGTTTCAAGTTTCAAGTTTCAGGTTACAAGTTAAGACCAAAGATCAATAACTTGAAACCTGAAACTTTGAACTTGAAACTCCCTTGTTTATCAACACAATTCATTTATCCATGAAGAAGAATTTCAAGAATTTGATTCTAATACTGATTCTGATTGTTATTGCCGGCTGTTCAACAACACAAACGGGACGGCTTAAAAGCGAAAAAGATTTTCAGTATGCTTTTAACGAGGCGTATTTCCACGGTCGGGGAAGGATGGAAGTACCCGTCAAATATGGTCGGGTTGATATCCTGACACGTGATTTTGCCGTTGAAGTGGACAGACTTTCCAAATTTCACGAGGGAATAGGTCAGGCCTTGCATTACGCCAGAGAAACTGGAAAACGACCCGGTCTCGCCATTTTTATTGTTAATCCTGACCGGGAGGATCTTAAGAAATTAAAATATGTATGCAAACTCTGTGAATTATACGGCATCAGGGTATGGTACATTAATGATGAATTGAAAAAGGCGAAGAAAAAGTGATAGAAATGACACTCAGATACAAAAAATTTCTACTTTACATAATTGCTTTTCTTTTTTTTACAGGTTGCGCGGCAAAGGTTGAAAAACCCGGTGTTTCGCTTGTTCCCATAACTGCCCGGGAGTATCCATCGCTTGTGGATGATCTTGATAGAGAAACGCTTGAACTCGCCATCGCGAGGAGTCTGGAATACTATGAAAGATTGCCGGAGAGGCGCGTATATCATTTCGGAGATAATGATTACACCATAAAAGAATTAAGGGAATCCCTTCTGGAATTTCGGGAGATCATGAAAACTTCTGATTCAGATGAGACTGTTGAAAAAAGAATAAGAAATACATTCGATATATATAAGTCCATTGGCAATGACGGAAAAGGAACTGTTCTCTTCACGGGATATTATGCGCCTGTTCTCAGGGGATCACTGAAAGAAACTCCTGAGTACAGGTATCCGATTTACCGGACTCCCGATAATCACATCGTAATAAACCTCAAGGAATTTAACAGCAAATATAAGGGACAACGAATCATAGCGAGGTTTGAAAGTGGCAAGGTGCTTCCTTATTATACCCGCGAAGACATAGATTCAAGGGGCTGTTTAAAAGGAAGAGATCTCGAAATTGCCTGGTTTGCCGATCCTGTCGATCTTTTCTTCCTGCATGTTCAAGGTTCCGGGGTCGTAAGCCTTTCCGATGGAACTTATATTAACGTAAGCTATGCTCAATGTAACGGTCATCCTTATCAGAGTGTGGGCAGGTTGTTAATAGATCAGGGAAAAATTCCCCCTGATGAGATGTCACTTAAGCGAATTAAGGAATATTTAAAGGAACATCCTGAAGAAATGTCTGATGTATTAGGTCATAATAAAAGTTATGTCTTCTTTCGAATTGTTGAAGAAGATCCGGTAGGAAGTTTGAATGTTCCCGTTACTGCCGGAAGAACTATTGCGACAGATTCGACTCAATTTCCCAAAGGTGCCATAGCCTTTATTAGAACAAAAAAACCGGTTATCGATAAAGATGGAAATATAATATGGTGGATGCCTTTTTCGCGCTTTGTCTTGAACCAGGACACGGGAGGCGCAATAGTTGGCCCCGGGAGAGTTGATCTGTTCTGTGGCACAGGCATAAATGCCGGAATTATGGCAGGACAT
>CAZKGS010000096.1:4322-8797 GCA_964552105.1 uncultured Syntrophaceae bacterium | reverse complement strand
CGCGAAGGCTCTCTTCAAGATCCAGTGACTCACTCAGGGCGCTTGTAATCTTCCACAGGCTCGAAAGCTGGTGGATGTGCTTTACGCGTTCATCTTGAAGGAGCTTGGTGTCAGTCGTATCCCACAGTGTTTCAATGGCGCCGATAATATTCCCGTCAGGCCCTTCAATGGGAGCACCCGTAAAGTAAAGCCATCTGCCGCTCTCTCCTATATGAGGGAAAAAATCCTCTGCCTCATACGCACCTTCTATAAGAAGAGACTTGCGTCCTTCACTGCCATAGTATTTTTCTAAATTTCCTTCTTGCATCTGATCAACAATCAGATCGGCCATAATCGGTTTTTCTTCCGCGTAAAAGGCCTTCCACTGCTTTCTTGTCCCGACGATTTCATCCGCGCTGTTTCCGGTAAGCCTCTCCAGGGCCTTGTTCCAGTGGGTTACAACATGGTCCTTGTTTATGACGAACGTAGGTATGGTGCTCCCCTGTATGATCTGAGAAAGGGTCTTCTCTCTTTGCACAAACTCCTTTTCCGCCGCTTTACTTTCGGTAATATCTTCATAAGTAGCAACAATTGCCCTTTCTTTTAAGAGCTCGCCAATTCTCGAAGTTCTAATCATACAAATAATTTCACTACCGTCTTTACGCCTGCATGTAAACTCAAGACTGTGAGTACGCTGTTCCTCCAATGCATAATAGACACGCCTGCCTATTTTTTCGAAATCTTCTTGGCTACCATATATCATCCTGGTACTCTTTCCAATTATTTCATCAGGTTTCCATCCAAAAACAGATTCCACAGCGCTATTGGCAAATATGACTTTTCTTTCCCTCAAAACCAGAACTGCAATATGAATAGCATCCAGGATAGAGGCTTCCAGAGCCTCCAATTCTTCAAGTTTATGTTTTGCTTCCTTCTCTGTCGTTGTGTCCCAGAGGGTTTCAATGGAGCCTAAAACCTGTCCGTTAATACCTTTAATGGGCGCGGCAGTAAAGAAAAGCCACTTACCAGATTCTCCCATATCCGAAAAGAAACCCTCCGCCTCATAAGCTCCTTTTATAAAAGATGACGGATGCGCCCTGTCACCATAATATTTTTTTACATCCTCCTCGTGCACCCCAATTACGATATGATCAGCCATGCAAGGCTGCTCTTTTGAATAGAAAGCCTTCCAGTGATTTTTTGTTCCGACAATATTTTCTGCTTTGAATCCTGAAATTTTTTCCAGCGCTTTATTCCAATGGGTTACAACGTGGTTTTTGTCAATGACAAAGGTGGGAATTGTGCTCCCCTGAATGACTTGTGAGATTGTCTGATCCCGCCGAACGAGATTCTTTTCCACAGATTGAAGATGTCTGGTTCTCTCACTTACGATATCGGCAAGCTCTTCAGAAAAATGTCCAAATTCCCTTTCAATTTCCTCGTAGATTTCGTTGTCCGTCTTACGGGTCTTGCTTATATTACTCCATAGCTCATGCCTGACTTTTTTTCTTTTTGCTTCTATCTGAAGAAAATCCCATAAGGACATTGCTCCAAAATGATCGATCAATCGAACACCGCGAGGCTTCTTGTTCTTCAGTACCTGCAGGAATTTATTATTACCTGTCAGTTCTATAATCGTGTCCAATTCTTCAAATTGAAACAAATCTCTATAGTCTCTGGTTGTGAAAACACCATTTGCTTTTGCATATTTGAGACCGACAGCCTGATCATCTATATCGGCCACACCCAAAATGCTCGATTTTTGACTATCAAAAGAAGGGTGCAGAACGATCTCCAGTATAGCCTTACAAACCCTGCCACCTCCAATAATGGCGACTTTTGATTCAGTAAATATTTTTTTCATTATTGGCCCCTACTAAATTTCTACTCAGCGAACAAGAGAGCCTGTAAAAATTCTGCAGAAATTAATCAGCCCAATACAGCTTTTGCCGTCATCCTTGCCAGTTCAAGGAAAAAACCTGGATAAACGAACAGGAGAAAAGAAACAAAGGCGGTAAATACAGGTGGTGCCACAGCTAAAAAAGGTGCTTCCTGTACCACAGTTGATTCATTAAAATGGTTACCTGAGGAAAAGAAGGCATTATAGGTAATTGGCAGGAAATAGGCTGCATTCAAGAGTGAACTGGTTAACAAGACAACCAGGATCGGAATTTGATGGGCATCAATGGTACCCAGAGCAAGATACCACTTGCTTATGAAACCTCCAAAAGGTGGTATCCCTATTACACTTAATGAACCGAAGAAGAAAGCTGCCATGGTTACAGGCATTTTCTTCCCAATTCCCTTCATATCACTTATCTTTCTAAGGCCGGTGTTCACAAGTATGGCTCCGGCACAGAAAAACAGAGTAATCTTTCCAAAAGCATGCATAACAATGTGAATAACTCCGCCGGTCATCCCGATAACACTCAACAGACACCCTCCCATAACGATATAGGATAATTGGCTGACAGTGGAGTAGGCAAGCCTTGCTTTCAGGTCATCTTGCTTTAAAGCAAATAAAGAACCGACAAGAATCGTAATGGATATAAAATATATCAGGAGAACATCCAGCGAGAGAAGATGCATCAAGTTTATTCCAAAGACATGGAAGCAAATTCGTAACACTGAAAATACACCGACTTTAACAACGGCAACGGCATGCAGTAGTGCGCTCACCGGTGTTGGCGCCACCATTGCGGCAGGCAGCCACGAATGGATCGGCATGATAGCTGACTTGCCGATCCCGGCAATAAAGAGAACAAACATAACTACAAGGATCACATCAGGAGCCTTCCCGGCAAGAATACCTTGATCTGAAAAATTTAAAGTTCCTGTATAGATATATGTTAATACGATGGCGGGAAGGAGAAAGGCTATTGACGTGCCCATCAAATAGGTCAAATATTTCCTTCCTGCAGAACGTGCTTCCTTATCCTGATGATGGGTTACTAAAGCGTAAGTAGACAAAGACAACATCTCATAGAACAAATAAAAGGTAAGAAGATTAGCGGAGAATGCGACACCAACTGCAGAAGAAAGCGCCAAGGCGAAAAAAGCAAAGTATCTTGTTTGAGAATGTTCCTTAAGTGATCGCATATACCCGATAGAATATACTGATGTTACGATCCAGAGAGATGAAGACACCAGTGCGAAAAGAAGGCCAAGGGAATCTACCCTGAATGCGATCCCCACCCCGGGAAGAACTTCTACAAGACTGTAAAATATCTTTTGACCACCCAGGACAACAGGCAACATTGAGGCAATGATACCAAACTTGATAAACGCAATTATAAAAGTACACGATTCTCTTACGTTAGGTCTTTTACCAAAGGCAATGATCAACAGTGAACCGAAGAGGGAAATTGAAACAGCCAACAGGGGTTTAATAGATACAACGGTCTCCATTAATAATATTCTCTCCTTTTAAAAACGTTTTATAATGTAAGTAAAACTCAACTATCCGGGTACCTGGAACAATTAAGCCCCCCGGACAAAAAAAAAGGAAATGTTCTCTCCAGATATTTCCTTATATCATCAAAATCTTCATAATAAATGCAGCTTTTACCATTTTTTAAACATTTTTCATAGAGGATATCCTTTGCGAATACGAGATCCGCCTCTTGAGCCGGACATACATCTGAATAACCATCTCCAATATATATTATGCTGTCATAGGTCAAACGGTATTGCTTGAGGATTTTGCTTTTACAGTTTCCACATTTATCACATTCATCATCCCATTGAGGAAATTCAATAGAAAATTTTCCATTATCTCCAAAAAGAACAACATTTGAATAGAATTCAATTTCCTGAAGGTCATATTTTTTCAATATCGCTTCTATATAAAAATCAAGGCCATCAGAAACAATCTTGATATCAATACTGTTTTTTCTGCAGAACAGGTAAAATTCTTTAAAGAAGGGGTCAATCTTCCCATATTTTATGGCATAATTAACCACTTCTTCCCTAGATGCCTTAATAAGATCGGCAATCTTTGTGTAGGCATCCCTAGAACCTATTTTGCCATTAGAATAAGCCTGATCGATTTCTTCCCATCCGTGGGCTGCAAATCTTTTTATGATTTCGTAACCTATATCTAATATGGTTATCGTGCCATCGAAATCGCATATGACTAAGGCTTTGTCACCCGGTTTTATGTTTTCCTTAACGGCTTCCACCTTTACAATATGTTATTCTGTTTTGGCCTTTTTCAATTTTTTAAAATGATCAAATAAAATGTAGACACCCAGGAGGATCAAAACTGCGGGAAGGACATATTGAGCCCAACTTTCAATATTCGGGTAAAAATTTTTCATGGCAATAAAAATAACCCCAACAATACCGATAAACCAACCCCCGATGTCTTTGACGTGTTGAACCAGTATTCCGATAGAAATTACAATCAGCAGAATGGGCCAGCTTTTGTCAAATCCATAAACCCCGCTGCTGTTCAGGATAATAAGAACACCCAATGCAATTAGAATCAGGGCACT
>CAZKGS010000096.1:0-4222 GCA_964552105.1 uncultured Syntrophaceae bacterium | reverse complement strand
AATTAAATCCAGGAAGGGTTTGAATAAATCGATAGGAATGGGGAATAGTGTTGTAGAATTGTTTTCAGATGCAACCTGGACAAGCGTCTGAAGATAACGCAACTGTAGGGCAATGGGTTGACCGGCAATAACTTCACCTGCATCAGCCAGCTTTTGAGCGGCCTGAAATTCTCCCTCTGCATTGATGACCTTTGCCCTTCTTTCCCTCTCCGCTTCTGCCTGTTTGGCCATAGCCCGCTGCATCTCCTGGGGAAGGTCAATATGTTTTACCTCAACAGTCGACACCTTGATCCCCCAAGGATCGGTGCTCCTGTCCAGTATTTCCTGCAACTGAGCATTGATCTTTTCTCTTTCTGCCAGAATCTCGTCCAGTTCTACCTGACCGCAGACACTTCGCAGCGTTGTCTGTGCAAGCTGAGAAGTGGCATAGAGGAAGTTTTCAACTTCGATAACAGCGTCATTGGCAGTCATTACCCTGAAATAAATAACTGCATTCACCTTGATAGACACATTATCCCTCGTTATCACATCCTGCGGAGGAACATCCATCGTTATGATTCTCATATCGACCTTAACCATTCTGTCTACTATGGGTATTAATATGATAAGGCCAGGCCCTTTTGTACCGATAACCCTTCCCAGACGAAAGATTACACCCCTCTCGTATTCATTGAGGATTCTTATTGCCGCGGCTAAAAACATAATAATCAAGACTACTATCGTGCCAACTGTATATATCATCATGGTTTATCCCCCTTTTTCCCATTCATTTTTTTTAACTTCTAATCTTAGTCCCTTTATTCCGACTACCTCTATCTTTTCTCCCTCATCTATCATGTTTTTACTATATGCGTTCCAGCGTTCTCCTTTTATGAAAACCTTCCCATCTTCATGAACGGATGTAACGGCATCTCCTTTTTCGCCAATCATTCCTTCCACACCCGTTGCCGGCTTTCTCATCTGGGCCTTAATGGCAAGTCCGATAACAGCTACAAAGAACAACGTAGTAATAACAATTGTTGGGACCATTACCTTTAATGATACCCTGAGTGCTGGAATTGGCGATTCAAAAAGCATAAGTGAACCCAGAACGAGTGATATTACACCTGCAATTGTAAGCATCCCATGGCTTACAATCTTTATTTCAGCAATAAAAAGTATGATACCAAAAATTATCAGAAGAACTCCTGCAAAATTTACCGGCAAGGTCTGCAGTGCAAAAAACGCAAGGATAAGAGAAATTCCACCTATAACCCCCGGAAGAATTGCACCCGGATGGGCAAATTCAAAGTATAACCCCGCCAAACCTATCATTAATAAAAGATAAGCTATATTAGGATCGCTGAGAGTTGTCAATATCCTTTCGCGCAGCCCCATCTTTTTCTCATTGATGATTGCCCCCTTCGTATTTAACAACACCTCCCCTGATGGCAGCAATACGGTCTTTCCATCAATTTTCGCCAATAATTGACTCACATCGTTAGCAATAAAATCGATAACATTCAGTTTCAGGGCTTCCTCTGCAGTAACCGACTCACTTTTCCGGATGGCACGTTCGACCCATTTAGAATTGCGGCCTCTCTTTTTTGCAATACCCTTTGAATAGGCAACGGCATCATTTACTACCTTTTCAGCCATGGTTTCGTCCATTTTACCGCCCATGCCAATAGCAACCGGATGGGCCGCACCGATGTTCGTACCCGGTGCCATGGCCGCTATGTTGGATGCCATGGTTATCATCACACCGGCGGAAGCTGCCCTCGCTCCTGAGGGGTAAACAAAAACAATAACAGGTACTCGAGAGTTCAAAAGCTCCTTGATAATATCTCTCATAGCCAGATCAAGTCCACCCGGTGTATCAAGCAAAATAATGAGCCCCGCAGAACCTTCTGCATAAGATTGATCAATACTTTTTATAATATACGTTGCAACGGCCGGGGTAATGGCCGCATTTACGGTAACAATATCAAATACGGGTTTATCATTCTCACCATAAGATAGTGATCCTCCGGCAATAATCAGAACAATCAGGATCAAAGATAAAATAATTGATTTCACCATTTTGAATTTCATAGTTTCACCTACCGTGGATCGTGGATCGGGCATCGTTACTCGTTGCTCGTTGCTCATTGCTCATTAGTTCCTTCATAATCATCTGAACATCTTCCCATACCTGTTTTTTAGCTCCGGGATTTCTTAAAAGATACGCCGGATGATACGTAGGCATAAGTTTTATCCCCTGATAAGAATGGAATCGTCCACGAAGGCTGGATATGGGAGCATCCGTTTTAAGCAATGTCTTGGCAGCAAAAGTGCCAAGGGCACAAATGACTCTGGGGTTAATGGTCTCGAGTTGTTTTATTAAAAAAGGTTCACAGGCTCTGATTTCCTCCGGTTTGGGATTCCGGTTTCCCGGAGGACGACATTTCAATATATTACATATGTAAATTTCCTTTCTCGTAAGCTTCATAGCCTCAATAATTTTTGTAAGAAGTTGCCCTGCACGGCCTACAAACGGTTTTCCCTGCCTGTCTTCCTCTGCACCGGGTGCCTCGCCCACAAACACGAGATCCGCATTGTAATTCCCTTCTCCAAAAACGAGGTTTTTCCTCACCTCACACAAGTTACATCTCTGACAATCTCCAAGTTCCTGTCTAACATCATCAAGGGTTAAGGAAGGAATAAAAGCTGTTTCATCATCTTTATCTGTATCTTCCATGTTCACAGCATTGAGAGATGGAACTTCACCTTTCAGGTACATACTGGAATAATTCCTTCCTGAATCTCGTTCTAAAAGGATATAACTTTTCAGAGAAGTAACTAATTGAAACAGCTCTTCTCTCAACTGTTCTTCTGAATCCATATTGATATTCTGCATGCGTTCATGGTTTTACTTGTACGGTTAAATGCTTCCTTTTTTCTCTTCACGTAATTTTTTAATCCTGTCCAGGATTCTGTCGGCAACCCTGATCTTACTCATGAGGGGTAATTTCCTCACATCGCCTGACCTGTCAATTAATCTTACACTATTCGTATCATACTGGAATCCTGAACCTGGCCTGCTCAGGTCATTTGCCACAATGAGATCCATATTCTTTGATATGAGTTTATCATAGGCGTTCTTTAGAAGATTTTCCGTTTCCATGGCAAAGCCCACCAGGATGCGATCGCCTTTAATCTGTCCAATTTCAGAAATAATATCCGGATTCCTTTCGAGAGAAATGCTGAAAATACCATCCTGCTTTTTTATCTTGGAATCGGAAAGGACCGACGGACGGTAGTCCGCCACAGCAGCAACCTTAATAATAACAGTTGCTTTCTCCAGGTGTTTCATTGCTTCACCTCTCATTTTCACGGCACTCGAAGCACTGATAAATTTGACACCCGATGGTACAGACAATTCCGTTGGCCCACTGATTAAAGTAACATCTGCCCCTCTTCTTTTGGCCATTGTGGCAAATGCATATCCCATCTTCCCCGATGAATAATTGGATATGAATCTTATCGGATCGAAAGGCTCTCTCGTGGGACCTGCGGTTATTAATATCCTCTCACCCGCTAGATCCTTTTTCGTGAGAATTGACGTTACTTCCTCCACAATATCATCAATAGAAGGAAGCCTTCCTGCACCTTCTGCCTTACAGGCCAATTCACCATATTCTGCCTCCATGACGAAATATCCCATTGAAGACAGCTTCATCATATTTGCCCTGACAATCTCGTTAGTATACATATTTGTATTCATTGCCGGGCACACCAACACGGGTAACCTTGTTGCCATTACAGTAGTTGAAAGCAGATCATCTGCAATACCCGATGCAATCTTCCCGATGATATTCGCTGTTGCCGGGGCTATAACAATGATATCCGCATCTTCTGCAAGAGATATATGACCTATTTCCCACTGTTCTGTCAGTAAAAATGTATCTGAATAAACAGAATTTCCCGAAAGAGTTTGCATAGTCAAAGGTGTGATAAACTTCAACGCATTTTGAGTCATTATAACCTTGACATCTGCCCCTTGCTTGACAAATTCCCTTGTAAGTTCCGCAGATTTATAAGCAGCGATACCGCCTGTTATACCGAGAATAATTTTTTTGCCTTTTAGCATTACTACAGTCCTTTTGTTATAAGTAAAAAAACTATACTGCAAAGGCAGCAAGTTGTTTTATCCCCCATGCACCAAACGTAATACCGAAAAAGATGAGCATAAAGGCACAAA
>CAZKGS010000095.1:6849-8870 GCA_964552105.1 uncultured Syntrophaceae bacterium | reverse complement strand
ATTTGAGCGCTTTTCGATGGAACTTGTCGTTGAAGTAGCCTCTAAAGACGTTGAAGAAAAAATATTCAATGAAAAGACGGTGTTAACGGACATCTCCGGAGGAGGCGCAAAGTTCATAACCCGGAATGCCCAAAGATATTTTCTCGGTCAATTACTGGATCTGAAGATTTATCTGCCCGGAACCGATGATGTTAATGGTTATATGAAGGGAGAGGCAATCGTTGTGCGGATTGATCCATTTGACAGTTCAGGAATTGATGAGAAAAATCAAGGTGTCGGCATAGCCATTGAGTTTAATGACTGGCTGAATTTTGAAAGAAGCGATATGGAAAATAAAAAGGACGAATGAAAACTCACGAGGGGTTTTTAATAATAAATGAGATCTAAATATTATAATTCCAGAAGTTTTGCCGGGAAGACGAGAGTTGCTTTTGCCTTGTTATGGGTTCTTCCTTCCCTTGTGGTTGTTTATCTGTTTGCTTATGAGCAGATAGAATTTACGGAAATGATGCTCCTTTTTTCCGCATTAGCCCTCTTTTCTGCCCTTACGGGTTTTTCTCTCATGCGAAGGTCTTCCGATCAACTTGTTAAACTTGCAAGGGAAACGAACGCAATTGAATTAAGAAAGACAAACAAACTTATTTATATTGGGAAGATTGCCGATGAGGAAGTGAACGATATAGCCGTTAATTTTAATTCCATGCTGAAACGACTGAATGACCTTAATCGTGAAATTAAGGAACAATCCGTGAAGCTTATAGTTTATAGTAAGGACCTATCCGTATCCTATGAAAAAATTAAGGAAGAAGAAGAATTGAGGAACAAATTAAGTCGATATGTTGGAGATAACCTGATCAATAAACTGGTTGATTCAAAAGGTAAAGTGTTTTTTGAAAATGAAAGAAGAGAGGTAGCCATTCTCTTTGCTGATATAAGGTCTTTTTCACCCTATTCCGAGACGACAAAGGCTGAAGACGTGGTCACTATGCTTAATCAGTTTTTCAGTGCCATGGTGGATATTGTTTTCAGGAATCACGGTATATTGGACAAATTTATCGGTGACGCAGTCATGGCCGTATTTGGAGTTGTTCCCTCTGATGATAGTAGCTCTTGCGACGCGATTAAAGCGGCTTTGGAAATGCAGCATGTTGTGGATCAATGGATGAAGGCAAGGAAAAAAGAGGGCAAAGAGACTTTTGAGATAGGAATAGGGATTAACACAGGCCATGTGATTGTTGGAAATGTAGGATCAGAGAATAGAATGGACTATACGGTTATAGGAGATAGCGTAAACATCGCTGCAAAATTGGAAGAAATCGCAAAGGGAGGCGAAATAATTATCGGTCAGCATACATATTTCCAAACAATGGGACAGTTTAACGTGCAAAAAATGGAAAAAGTATACATCCAGAACAAAACAGAGCCGGTTATGTGTCACAAGGTTTTAAAATGAGTCAATACTGTCCGGTGTGAATATTGCTTTCGAGACCGTCAAACATAAAATAGAAAAAACTTGAAGCATGAAATAATTATTGATAACGTCGGGCAATTTAAGAATCAGAGTATAGATGAAGCATGAAAGCTGTTATTCAAAGAGTCGATTTTGCAAAAGTGAGCGTCGATGGAAACACTATTGGAGAAATAAAAAAAGGATTCCTGGTTCTTCTCGGAGTCGAGAAGGGAGATGGGGAAACCGATGCGGATTATCTTATCGATAAGATAGTTAACCTGAGGATATTTGAAGATGAGGGCGGCAAGATGAATCTCTCTCTTCTGGATATATCGGGTGAAATGCTGGTAGTTTCCCAGTTTACACTACTTGCAGATTGCAGAAAAGGAAGAAGGCCTTCGTTTGTAAATGCCGGTGATCCCGAATTGGCTGAAAGACTCTACGAACATTTTATAAAAAACACGCGGGAAAAAGTCCAAAAAGTAGCAACCGGTAAATTTCAGGCCATGATGGAAGTAGAATTGATGAATAATGGTCCCGTTACTATAATTCTGGACAGCAGGAAATAATG
>CAZKGS010000095.1:0-6749 GCA_964552105.1 uncultured Syntrophaceae bacterium | reverse complement strand
TAGAATTGATGAATAATGGTCCCGTTACTATAATTCTGGACAGCAGGAAATAATGGGCGATTTACTAATACGCATAACCTAGAGGCGGACAACGATGAATCTGAAAAGTGATAACGATATCCCCCCTTGTAATATCATAGTCGATAAGGATGGAGTCTGGTATTACAAAGGTGCGGAAATGTTTAGAAAAGATATTGTAAACCTGTTTTATGAAAACCTGAAGAGGGATACATCAGGAAGATATATTATCGAGATGGAAAATGACCGATGTTACATAGAAGTCGAAGATACCCCCTATGTAGTGAAGACTGTATATAAAGTTAATTCACAAGAAAATAACAATGAATCCATAAACCTCCTGCTGAATAATTCTGACCTTGAAGAGCTCGATCCAACGACTCTATGGATCGGAAAAGATAATGTAATGTATTGCTGTGTCAAGAACAATAAATTTGACGCGAGATTTTCCAGGGCAGGTTATTACCAGATTGCAGACTTGATCGGATACAATGAAGAGAAAAATCTGTACTACCTGTCTTTAAATGATCGATATTATTATATAAAAGGTTCGGATTCACAAAATTACGAAGATTGACCTGAAAACCATACAATGGAGGTACAGAATGTTGGAAGATAAAATAAGAGAAGGGCTTACATTTGATGACCTTCTCCTTGTTCCGGCGGAATCAAGATTTTTGCCAAATGAAGCAGACACATCAACTTTGCTGACGAATAATATTTCCCTGAATATACCGATTATCAGTGCCGCAATGGATACCGTAACGGAGTCGAAAACAGCTATATGCATGGCTCAGGAGGGGGGTATAGGTATTATTCATCGGAACATGAGCATCGAGAGACAGGCACTTGAAATTGACAAGGTCAAAAAATCGGAAAGTGGAATGATCGTTGATCCCATAACCATTGAACCTGAGCAGAAGGTCAAGGATGCCCTTGATTTAATGAGTAAATACAGGATATCCGGTGTTCCCGTTGTAAAAAAGCAGAAACTTGTGGGGATTTTGACAAACCGGGATCTCAGATTCGAGACTGATCTGGATCAACCTATTTCCAACGTTATGACAAGGGAGAATCTGGTGACCGTTTCCGTTGACATCACACTGGAAGATTCAAAGAAACTCCTACATGAGCACCGGATAGAAAAGCTTCTGGTTGTTGATGATAATTATAGTTTAAAGGGACTTATTACTATTAAGGATATTGAAAAAATTAAAAAGTATCCCAGTGCGTGTAAAGATTCATTAGGCAGATTGAGAGTTGGTGCAGGGGTGGGAATCCTCGACAGGGAAGAAAGGGTTGATGCCCTTCTGGCAGTGGAAGCCGATGTTATCGTTATTGACACTTCTCATGGACACTCCGCGGGAGTTATGGATGCCGTTAAAGATACAAAGGCAAATTTTCCGAACTGCGAACTAATAGCCGGAAACGTGGCGACATACGAAGGAGCGGAAGCTCTTATCAAGGCGGGAGTCGATGCAGTAAAGGTAGGAGTAGGTCCCGGTTCAATCTGTACAACAAGAGTAATTGCCGGTGTCGGAGTTCCTCAAATGACAGCCATTAGGGATTGTTATAAGGCATATACCAAGTACAATATACCCATAATAACGGATGGAGGAATCAAGTATTCAGGCGATGTAGTCAAGGCACTTGCCGCAGGTTCTCATTCCGTTATGATAGGGGGACTCTTTGCAGGAACAGAGGAAAGCCCCGGTGAAACCATTTTTTTCCAGGGGAGGAGTTATAAGGTTTACAGAGGTATGGGGTCTCTCGAAGCAATGAGGGCCGGAAGTAAAGATCGTTACTATCAGGATGATGACATAGAGGGTAGATTGAAGCTTGTCCCTGAAGGAATAGAGGGACGAGTACCATTCAGAGGACCCCTTTCAGCGAGCCTTTATCAATTAGTCGGTGGTATCAAGGCGGGAATGGGATACGTTGGTTGTAAGACCTTAGAAGAATTGAGAAATAAAGCGAAATTCGTTCGAATAACATCAGCAGGTCTCAGGGAAAGCCATGTTCATGATGTTATCATAACCAAGGAAGCCCCGAATTACTGGCTCGATTAAACTGGATACTTGTTTCTGGTTTCTGGATGTATAAGTTACAAAATGTGTTTCTCCAGTATCAAGCATCCAGCATCTTATATCCAGCAACAAGCAATGAGAAAAAATAATGAAACACTCCGATTTTGTTCACCTCCATGTACATACTCAATACAGCCTTCTTGATGGGGCAATTCGTTTGGATGACCTTTTCAAAAAGGCAAAAGAGTATAAAATGCCTGCCGTTGCCATGACAGATCATGGCAACATGTTCGGAACCATAGACTTTTACCAGAAGGCCTATCGCCACGGAATCAAACCAATCATAGGATGTGAACTCTATGTAGCTCCGAAGAGCCGATTTGACAAGAATTCATACGGGACAGTCGCGAATAATCATCATCTCGTTGTCCTTGCCAGAAATTTCGAAGGATACAACAACCTTATGAAGCTTACCTCTGCCGGCTACCTGGAAGGATTTTACTATCGTCCCCGTGTTGACAAAGATCTTTTGTCCCGGCATGGCGAGGGCCTTATCGGTATGAGTGCCTGTCTGCATGGAGAGATACCCAGCCTTTTACTAAATGGCAGCAAGGATTCTGCTAAAAGTGTAGCAAAAGAGTATCTTGAGATATTTGGCGAGGGTAATTTTTATTTGGAGATTATGGAAAATGGTCTCCCTGAGCAAAAGATTGTCAATAAGAAACTTCTTGAGATCAGCAAAGAACTTTCCATTCCCTTAGTCGCCACAAATGACTGTCATTATCTTAACCGGGAAGATGCCGAAGCCCATGAAATATTATTGTGCATACAAATGGGTAAAACGATAGACGATGACGACAGGATGAGGATGAAAACGGATCACTTTCATTTCAAATCTCCCGCTGAAATGAAGGATCTTTTCAGTTATTGTCCAGAAGCAATTGAAAATACGATAATTATTGCGGAACGATGTAACCTGACATTGAGTTTTGATAATACCTTCCTCCCGCGCTTTGAGATAGACGAGAATCTCTTACCTGACAAACACCTCACATTATTAGCTGAAAAAGGGCTTGAAAAATTGATGCCCCGGATAACAAAAGGAGATGATGGTAATCTTCGTGAAGTATATGAGAAACGCTTAAATTCAGAGCTCGATATAATCAAATCAATGGGTTTCCCGGGATATTTCCTGATCGTTGCCGATTTCGTAAATTATGCGAAACAAAGTAATATTCCCGTCGGACCGGGCAGGGGGTCAGCCGCAGGCAGCCTGGTTGCCTATGCTCTGGGTATTACCAATATCGATCCCATACGATACAATCTTCTTTTCGAAAGGTTTCTCAATCCCGACAGGAAGACTATGCCGGACATAGACATAGATTTCTGCATGGAGGGAAGGGACGATATTATCAGATATGTAACCGGAAAGTATGGAAGTGATCATGTCGCCCAGATCATTACCTTCGGTAAAATGCAGGCAAAGGCGGTTGTTCGGGATGTCGGCAGGGCACTTAACATATCCTATGGTGAGGTGGACAGGATTGCCAAGATGATTCCCAATACCCTCAATATAACCCTTGATGATGCAATAAAAAAGGAGCCCCGCCTTCGGGAAGAAGAAAAGAAAAATGAAAAAGTCAAAAAACTCCTTTTACTCTCCCGTTCCCTGGAAGGTTTGAACCGGCATTCGTCTACTCACGCCGCAGGTGTTGTGATCTCCGATAAGCCTTTAGTGGAAAGGGTTCCGCTCTGCAAAAGTCCCAACGGCGATGTTGTAACGCAATTTTCCATGAATGACCTTCAAGCGGTCGGGCTGACAAAATTCGACTTTCTCGGCTTAAGAACCCTTACCGTTATTAATCATACTCTCCAGTTTATTAAGGAGAGAAGTGAAATAGAAATAAACATTAATGACATTCCCCTGGATGACAGGCAGACCTATGAGCTTCTGCTCAAAGGTCAAACCGACGGCGTATTCCAGCTTGAAAGTTCGGGCATGAGGGATCTTCTCGTCAATATGAAACCGGACTGCATTGAAGATATTATCGCCTTGATTGCCCTTTACAGGCCGGGCCCTATGAATATGATTCCGGCTTTTATCGAAGGAAAACAGGGAAGAAAAAAAATTGTTTATGAGGATCCCCAGCTTGAGAATATACTGAAGGAAACTTACGGAGTTATTGTTTATCAGGAACAGGTCATGCAGATAGCCAGCACAATCGGTAATTATACAATGGCCGAAGCGGACAATGTCCGCCGGCTCATGAGCAAGAAAAAGGCTGCAGATATGGAACTTGAAAAGCCTAAATTTCTTGCGGGGGCAAAAAAGAACAAGCTGACGGAGAACAAGGCAAAAAAGATATGGGAACAGCTGGAAACGTTTGCCGAATACGGGTTCAACAAATCTCACAGTACTGCTTATTCAATGATATCTTATCAGACTGCCTACCTGAAGGCACATTACCCCGTTGAATTTATGGCCGCCCTCCTGACAAGTGAAAAAAGTAACAGAGACAACATAATAAAATATATAACTGCTTGTAAGGATATGGAAATCGATGTCCTTCCACCCGACATCAATGAATCTTACAGAGATTTCAGCGTGAGTGGTAATAGCATAAGGTTTGGTCTTGCCGCAGTGAAAAATGTTGGTGCCGCTGCTGTTGATTCGATCATTGAAGCCAGAGCAGAAGGTGAAAATTTCTCTTCATTTTACGATTTTTGTAACAAGGGAGACCTCAGGAAAATCAACAAAAAGGTTTTAGAGAGCCTGATAAAATGCGGGGCTTTTGATTCGATGGAAAAGAACAGGGCCCGCCTGATGGAAGGTTACGAGACAATCGTTGATATCGCACAAAAAAGAAGCAGGGACAGGGCAAGTGGCCAGATCAGCCTTTTTGAATCAACAGGTCTGGAAAGCGATCAGGGGATCGAATTGCCGGACACTCCGGAGTGGGACCAGGAAAAGATTCTATCCTATGAAAAAGAAACCCTCGGCTTCTATATAACAGGGCATCCTCTCTTAAAATTTGGGGACAGGCTCAACATGATTACGGATTGCGATTCGGAAACAGTATCAAAAAAAGAAGATGGGAGTATTGTTACACTTGCAGGGATAGTTGCGAACGTTAAGGAAGTTACAACGAAGAGAAAAGAAACAATGGCATATCTGACTCTCGAAGACATGAAGGGCATCTCCACAATCATTGTATTTTCCGATCTTTACAGGAACGTATTTTTTAACATAAATAGCGAGGAGCCACTGCTTATAAAAGGGAAAGTCGATGCCGGCGAGGAAAACGCCAAGATTATAGCCTCAGAGATAACCACTCTGGAAGAGGCCGTAAAAAACCCCTTTACATCCGTTCATTTTATGATTGATATTGCACAAACAAAGGAAAGCGATATAGAAACACTTAATACCATACTTTACAAACATAAAGGTAAGCACAAGGGATATATGCATCTTATCGCAGATGGAGTGAGTGAAACAGTAATATGCCTGGGTGAAAATTTAAGGCTTGATATTTCTGAAGATATAAAAAAAGAAGCAGATGGGATTCTCGGGGTGGGTACCACAAAGTTTATGTAGGAGAAGATAGTTTCAAGTTTCAGGTTTCAGATCTTAACTTGTCCCACAACTTGAAACCTGAAACTTGGACCTTATGTATCGTGAAAGAACTTACAGAAACAAAATCTCAAAAGGACATCTGGCAACCTTTCATGTAAAGGTAAAAGAAACAGATCTTTATATCAGCGCCGATAATGATTTCAAAGACCTGGCCATCGAATCTGTCTATAAATACAGAAGAAACATTGAAGAGTATATTGAATACCATCCCATTTTTTTAAATTCCCTGACCCCGATCCAAAAAGACAAATTTGCTCCGGCCATTATAAGAGACATGATCGAAGCGTCCCGTATCTCCGGAGTGGGACCAATGGCCTCTGTAGCCGGTGCCGTTGCCCAGTATGTAGGCACAGATCTTTTGCAATTTTCCGATAATGTTATTGTCGAAAACGGAGGTGATATATATCTGAAGCTCGTGGACAATGACGCCCATGTGGGAATATTTGCCGGTGAATCTTCGCTGAGTTATAAAATTACCCTGAGAATAAAGGCTGAAGATACTCCCATTGGTATCTGTACATCATCAGGAACAGTAGGCCATTCATTGAGTCTTGGTACGGCTGATGCCGTTTGTGTCATGTCAAAATCAGCACCGCTGGCCGACGCGGCGGCTACATTTATCGGTAATTGTGTAAAAGGGGAGGGTGATATAAAAAAAGCTCTTGATGCGGGAGCACAAATCGAGGGAATTCTCGGCGTATTGATTATTGTGAAGGATAAGCTGGGAGCCTGGGGGTCGATTGAATTGACGTAATTCAGAGTCTTTATTCACAACAACTGTGTTTTTTGCGCAGGGTATAATCCTCTAATCCGGTAATCCTGTAATTCTTGCTTTTAGCCTTTAGCTCGCAGTCCTCATTGCTCAGTCCTTGCGGCTTTGCCGCCTTAGGGTAGGGGAAGCTTGCCATACTCATCAGTATTAACTTTACCGTTTGCGTAAGCCGCATGCCACCCTTCCGGTACAGGCATCTCACGGTATAGGCGATCCCGCCACGATTCCAGAAAAAGCCTGCGGCATCCCATAAAATCAGCCGCACATATAATCTTATTGCCTGTTGAAGATGCAAGAT
>CAZKGS010000094.1:0-9190 GCA_964552105.1 uncultured Syntrophaceae bacterium | reverse complement strand
CCATTCTCTCCCCCTAAAATGGCGATTCAAGTTCCGCTATCATCAATTTCAGGCCCTGGATTGCGTCATCTTTCGACTCGAAATTTATGGTCATCGGCAGCGTTATTGTGCCTGACTTTACTTTTTTCTGGATGATTTGTGGCTTGTATTCACCCTTATCATCCACTTCCGGCTCACCATTTTTCAGGCTCCCAACAACGAGTTGGGGCTTCCCTTTATACTCTCCCCAAAACAACAAGTCGTAGTTATTGATTTTTATCATTTTATCTCCTGTTTAGTTGTTATGCCTTCCCTGACCACATATCGGCGGGAATAACATCGTAAAAAATAGCATCCAGAATATCAACTGCCATATCCCGACCCCAGGTTTTTGCAACACATATCTGGTGTATCCAGTCCAAAATCTGAGCGGGTGTCTGCATTCTCCACAAAGGGATATCATATACGTAATCCTCTCCCGCCTGTATCATCAAAAACCCATCTTCAACCCACACCTTTTCGCTTCTATTCCCCATCATACCCTCCTACCCGCTGAATGATTTAGTTTCAGGATCGAAATGCAATCTTAAACTGCCTTCGGTCCCCTTTGCCCTATTTTTTTTCACAAAAAGCACGGCATCAGGAACAATCCGATGCTTTGCTTCACCCCTATCTTTCTCCTCTTCATCTGGCCGATGCATGATCAAGACGTTGTCGGCAAGGTTTGTAATATCCCCAGTTCCCATGACATCAACCTTTCCGGGTTTGTCGCTATCTCTCGCCCCTTTTCTAGGATGCGCGACCAGGTGAATGTGGCACTTAAACTTGTGCGAAAAACTTGTCAGTTGATTTATGAAGGCTTTGTGCTCTTTCAACTCTTCCTTACCGGGAAAGCTGACTTTCATGAGGCTGTCGATAAGGAAATGCTGCACTCCATACCGCCTGGCAGCATATTCAAAATTGTCCAGGATCACCGGGGGTGACAAGCTGTCTAAAGTATTTAGGAGGTATAGTTTATTGCTCGCCCAGCTCGTAAATTCTCTTATTTGCTGCCTGTCCGGGTATGCTTTGCCCGTGTACTGTCTGACCATCCATCCCAAATATCTAACCACCGGCATTTCAAACGACGCGATACACCCCTTTATGTTTGACTTTAAGAGGAACAGAAATACCTGATTGAGTAGAGTAGATTTCCCTGAACTGTTTCTGCCGCTCCAAATTGTCAACTCTGAATTTCTCCACCCTCCCAGGATATCATCCAGGTATGCAAAGCCTGTTGGGTGTCCATTCTCTTTTTCTGGATTGGTGAAAGATTCGATTATGTCTTCCGTGAAGTCTCCCGGGGATGCAAGCATCGCTGGGATGAAGTCTTCCGCCACCGCGAGGCAATCCATTATTTTGTCTTTAGGAATCCCCGCCTTTAGGCATTCGTTTGCATCCTTCAAGGGGAAAGTTACCGTCCTGCACCTCCATTCACCGGCACGCTTAGCTAACTCCAACGCCCCCTTCTTCCCCGCTGTATCCCCATCAAAACAAATATAAATCGTGTTGTATTTGCTCAACCACTCCCACTCGTTTTCGAGCCACCTGAAATCGTTTACACCGTTCGGCACTGAAACAGCTTCCACCCCATATTCATGCAGCGCCATCGTATCATATTCGCCTTCGGTAATGATCAATTCGTTTGTCTTTATGTTGTCCCTGTTGAACAGTATCGGTTCCGCGTTTTTCTCTGTCCACATTGTTTTGTCTTTTATGCTTCGGTATTTTACGTTGACGACCTGGCCACCCTTGAAGAAAGGCAACATGACTGTTGACCCGTTGTGTTGGCCGATGTGGAAATATTTTATAGTTTCTGTTGAGAACCCTCTCCCTTTCAGATAGTCGATAACTTCACTTTCAGGGTTTTTTGTTTTGACTGCCGGAGTTTCGTATTTAACAGCCTTTTGCGCGTAAAAGGTCTTATCCCCACTCAGTTGCTTCGGTGTGTCTCCCAGTGCTTTTTGTAAATCATAGAAGCTTCCTTTCATCCCGCAAGAATTCTGGTGGTAGCATAGGAAAGCGCCTGTATCCAATGAAACTGCAAACTTTTTTTGCTTGTCGTCGCAAAAAGGGCAGTTCATCACAGCTTCAGTTCCGCCGTTTCTGTTTTTATCCGTCCATTGAAATCCTTTGCTATATAAATATTCGCGTATCTCCATTTCAATCCCCCAGCGCTTTAGCATATGGATCTTTGTAGCCCAGATTTCTAATTTCTCTAAATCTCGCTATAGTCGGAAACCAGAAATCGTCTTCAATTATCTCTTCAACGGTTGCGAGAAATTCATCTTTAGTCATCCAGGAAAGTTTTTCCCTGTAAAGTTTAAGTGTGTCCTGTTTTAAGTCTTGCCGAAATGCTGCCTCTAACCGTTTCATTCCTTTCCCGAAGTCGTCTTTAGAAATCATATTTATCCCCCTTGCTACCATTTTTCATTTTCACCCAAAGCTGATCAAACTTTTCCCTAAGTTTTGCCGCAGAAAGTATATTGCATTTCCAAAAGCTATCGCCCTGAACCCAGATTATCATTTCCCGGATGTCGGCAGGTGTTCTTTTATCGAGCCGTATCATTCTGTCAATTTCTTTTGCCCAGGTTTGTAGGTTTGGTTTTTTGTGGTTGGGATTATTTTTTAATATTTCATTGAATAGCAACTCTGATAATCCGTATTCGGTAGAATCGGATATAAAGGTTTTTTCATTCTTATCATTCTTATCATTCTTGTTTGTGTCCTTTGGCTGTCCTTTGGCTGTCCTTTGGCTGTCCTTTAGCCTGTCCTCTTTTTTTTCTTCGCCCTGATAACTCTCCCAATTTATTACGGTTATTAGTGAGTAATGGGTGTCCGATTTTATGTCTAAATTCGCCATGTTTTGTAATTTTTTTATTCTATTGCGTAATGTAGACTCTTTCATGTTGAGTTTTTTTGCTGCCGATTTTCGACCGAAGAGGAATTGACCAGAGGAAACTTTAACTTCTATGATGCCTTTCCCTGTATTCACTGGAACCCAGGCTTCTTTGTGGTTCGCTTGCATTAAGCACCAACTCCACAGCTTCCACAACCCTTCGCTATGGAACACACGCGAATCACAACTTTTCCTATATAGCTTTACGTATCCACGATTCACAACAAGCTCAACCAAAAAAAGGGACTCATTAAGGGGGGCTTCGGTATGCTAGTACCGCTGGAATGTTGCCATTTCCAGACCCTTAATGAATCCCTTTTAAATTTCGAGTTTATTTTAATTAGCATTTTATAAAAGCCTCACCCTTTATATATAATTAATACCCTAAACAGTCAAGTTATTTCTTCTGCTTATCTCAGCCTTAAAGATGCTTTTCCATTTATTGCCTTTGTCGAAGTTGTCAACACACCAGTCCATATAACTCTTGTCGAGGTCTTTTAGTTTCGTTCCGTTGTGCTTTCCGAAGGGAATAAGGAGTTCCCCTGTCTGTGCTTGCTTTTTATCTTTGTTGGTTGTCATTTGCCTATTTTCAAGGTCTTTGCCGGTGATCAAATTAACCCCGGTAAGATAGCCGATATTAGACTTTAAGCGCCACAATTCATTGCCGTCTGAAATATCCTCAATCACAAAGGAATTGATTTCTCCAAACCGCTTAACGTTGTCGCACAAATCAATCACAGAACAATGGTCTTTGCCTGGCGCTATCCTCAATCCCCGGCCAACCATTTGTGTGTACAACCTCAAGGACTTAGTGGGCCGTGCAAGGATAATTTCGTCCAGCTCTGGGAAGTCGTACCCAGCGACTAAAACACCAACATTCACAACACATGTCTTGCCAGCCCTAAATTCCATCAAGATTGATTCGCGGTCTTTTCGCTTTGTGCTGCCCGATATTTCCTCACATCGAATGTTGTGTTTTGATAGCTCGCAAATGACTTGCTCTGACTCTTCCCGGAAATGTGTGAATATCAATTTGTGTTTTGAATCAGAGGACAAGACAGAGTTGATTATTTTAGAGATAATGCCCTGGCTTTGGTTGTAGTTGAAAAGATCATCCTCGTTATATCCTTGCCCCGTTGAATTGCTTCTTACTTTCTTGCTATCGTATGTTTCGCTGAGTTTGTATTTAAGAGGACATAGATAGCCCAGTTCAAACATTTCGGGGATCTGTGTTATATGCTTTATGGTGCTAAAAATACGTGGCCTAGTCCGCGTCAAGAAACGAGACTCCACTACTGGCTCACCGCCCCCAAAACTATTTTTGTAATACCTCATGCGGTAAGGGGTGGCAGTAGTCCCGATAACGGGAAGGCCTAAGTTGGTTATAAATTCTTCGTACTGACCGCCCTTAGAATTGACCAAATCACATTCATCCACGATGATCAACTCAAATTCGTTAAATAAATCTTTACGTTTTATGATTGTTCCGATGGTGGCGATCGTTACCTTGCCAATGGTTTTTTCACCCATTGAGGCCGAATAGATGCCTATGTCATCCATCCCGAAGGCTTTGATCTTTTCAAGATTCTGTTCAAGGATTTCTTTTGTAGGTTGCAAGATAACGGTTTTCTTTTGGCTTTGTCGTACTATCTCGGCGATTACAAGTGATTTCCCCGACGCCGTGGGTAAAACAAGAACACCATTTTTCTTGGTTTTGATAATTTCTAATCCGGCTTTTACCGCCTTTTTTTGATATTCACGCAGCGCATACATCATAACCCCCTAAACACACAAAGGGAAACACAAGCGGAGGTAGCAGCTCCTTTCAACGCAGGGGTGCGTTGCCTTATGTTTCCCTTTCTAAATTCATTGGATTTTCGAGTTCTGCTACAACTCATGATTTATTCCTCACCTTTCCCATACCCTATTTAAGCGTGGGTGTCAAGTTCAAAAAGTTCCTTGCGTTTTCGTATTTTGACCACACCTTAGTCATTAGATTGTACCACATACCAACTACATGAGGTGGGTCTCCCCTGTTTGCAGATACTAAATATTGAGTTTCGGCGGTTTTAAGATCGTGTCTTGCCTTACTTAATTTGTCCCTCATTCTTCCTCTCCTTTCAAATATTTTTTCAGAGCATCACGAAAAACGGTGCGGTGGATGTAGTAAATATCTATAGATGACAATCCAAAATGTTCAGCAAAGCGTATGTCCATTTCTCGCCCACGTTTTTTTTCTGACCACACGAGAAATTCTATCCACCACTCCTTCTCAAGCACTCTCTCCCATAACCAGAAGAATCCAGCGGGAGTGGAGAAGTTGGGGTTGGCGTTAGCGCATATTGAACGCACAGAAAAACCTTTCAAGCCGCAACTACAGCTCGAACCAGAGATAGAATTGATTTTATAATCATGCCACTCCTCCCCCTCCCTCTTCATTTTTTCAAATAATTCTTTATTGTCCATCTGTTTTTCTCCTTTCAAAACGGTATGTCTGAGGGGTCAAATGGTCGCCCCCAGTTCCTTTCCAATATTTCCAGTTCATGCTTCAGTCTCCGGCGAATCTCTTTAAGTTCCGCGATAGACCACTTCCAGGGGACCCTGTACCTCTTTTGCATGGCGTCATATGCCTCTGCCCCCACTGCGTTTCGGACTTTGGCCAGGAACTTTTTCCGCCTCAACGAATGTTCGTCAGAGTGGCAATCCAAGCAAATACCCCGGCCAAAATTAGGATCATACCGGGTACGTTGCCATTCTCTCGGCACCAGGTGATGGGCATGGTTGCTCGGTGCACCACACAGAAAGCAGAATGGTTCTCTCGCCCGTACGCACCGGGAAAAGAGGGCTATGTTTTGGGCGTCAAGTTTCGTTCGTTCTTTGCTCATGTTTATTGTCCTTTGACATTGTAATGTGTTTTTAGCCGCCCTAACTTCTGGATCTTAGCCCTGTGTTTTCCCCGCTGATAATAATACTGCATAATCAATGCGCGTTCAGTGTGGACCCACCCCATTCTTGCCTGTTCTGTGGATACTGTGTTTTTTTCGATCGCATCTAGCGCATGAAACCACTGGGGGAGAGCTTTGATCCCCCGGCCTGTGATGTATTCGCACCGGTCCCACGCCTCTTGAGGCCCTTCTTTGAACCCTATCAAAACATATGACCGGATATTTTTCTTTATTATCCCGGCATCCCTCAATATCTGAAATGCCCTTTCCCACTGATCAACATAGGACAGTGTCTGTGGTGTCATAGTCCCGGCGCCCACCCTCAGTCCCGCCTCCTATTTCTGGTTTTGTGCCTGCCCAGGTCATGCCGTCAACCACTCCTCAAATTGTTCCCTGATTTCCTCAGAATACGGCCCCGCTGTAACGTCGAATTTCCGTCTGAACTCCCGATGCTTTGCAATAATCCAAGCCATATATTCATGGTTCTCCCCACCTCCGTCTTCCAAAAATGCCTGATAGTATGGATTGAGCCCAGCATCAACAATTGCCCAGTCTCCATCATCCCTCATGATCTTTTTCCCCAGTATACACTCAGAAAAATCAGAGCGGCACGGTACCAGATCGCTCAGGACACACCCGCATTCGTCCGCTGGATTACATAAACCATCGTAGTTGTTTGCTTCCAAATATTCCTTTACGATATCTATTGCTTTCATCTCTCTCCCTTTCATATGTCTTTAACCTCATGTTTCCAGGCGCCCTTGACTTTTTTCCATGTCCAGATTTGCTTGATCGTATTCGGAGGGCATGGCATATTTTTGAATTTTTCCCTTTCTGCAGGTGTCATCGTGGCCGATCCAGATTTTACCTGCACCAGACGTAAGTATGATCGACTGATTGACACCACGTCGCACAGGCCATGGCTTCCAGCCATTCGTAGCGACGTTTCACCGATCCCCTCCAGGATTTCCATGGTACGATATTCCAGCTTGCGACCTCGCTCGTAGTTTCGGTTAGCCATGCGCCCTCCATGCCAACACCTCCCCCGGCATTACCATGAGATGCAGCTTCGTTCCCGACGCCGGGGCCATGACCGCCTTAAGCTCACCCCAATAATCTACCCGGGTCGTCTCAATCGACACCCCGCTTTTCTTTCGGGGCGTTCCGGTCTTGAATCTAATATCAGTGTACCTCTTCCGGAGTGTCGACACGTAGGATTTTACACATCCGTATTTCAGTGCCACCTCCCCGTCAATACATTTGTTGGGACTTGCCAAAAGGTCTATTGTGATAGCCTCGTGGTCGTACTTATTTGCTTTCTTTTTCCTCATGCCTTCCCCTTTCACTTTTAGGATTAATGTCTTTCCCTATGCACCCATGAATGATTTTTAAAATAGCTACTCATTTAAGCACCATCCTAATTAATTTTCTAAGTGAATCACTTGGGGTCCGTTCACCGTTTTTGAGATAGATAACATATCGGGTAGAAATTCCCAATTCCTTAGCAACGGCCTTTAAAGTGCCGTGTCTCTTATGTAACCGATTTATATAGCTTATTACAGTTGTAGTTTTCATGGACACATGATACCATGAACACTGTTCACTTGTCAAGCACAAAACAATGTGGTATAAAAATAAAAAAAGCTGCAATCAGTTCACTTTTTTCTTGCATTAGTTTTTCGATTGTGCAAGAATGCAGCCAACAAATCGAAACAGTTCTTAGGGGAGGGAAGAAGCTCAGTTGGCCAGAGCACCGGCTGCGTCGCGGAGGTCGCAGGTTCAAGTCCTGCCTTCCCCCTCACACAATGTTGCTGGGTAGCTCCCAGATGAACTGCGGGTTGTTCGGGTTCTCCGCAGATAGATTGCCAAATAAACCCGACCAAAATAGAGAGGAAAGAGAGATGAAACAGCATAATAGAGTATTTTTGGGTGAATTGTTTTACGCGCGCTTTGAAGTGACCAACCGAGAATGGGCACTAAGGCAAGCGAGCGGAACGGACACCAACGAAACCATACGAATCGATCAAAAAATCAGCGAAACGAATCGGCAGGGGAAAATGCTTGACCACCTGATCGAACGATTTTTAGATTTAGCAGAATAGCACACTTCTACCCCGCACGTCAGTCCATCCCCCTACGCCTCCGACACCTATAGGTAAACGGTTGGCAGGGCAAGGGCAACGGCAAGGGTGGTTAAAATAAAAGGAAAGGAGGAAGGAAGTGGAGTATAGCATATTATGTGTTTTTACACCTACAGGCAGAACGTATACATTTAAAAACGTTACGGTCCTGTGTGACAATGAAACAGTGCTACAATTTTCGTATGCGGCCATGTCGGATGGAAAGAATAAAACAGCGACATTCCCGAAGTCAACCCTCTGCGGATGGTCTCTCACTCCGCAGTAGGAACCACAGTGGGTCATGCTCAATCCTACTGAAGAGCAGCGGCTAAAGTATAGTAGTAAGGCAGGTGGGGGAGAAATCCCCCCACCAAAAGGGAGGAGAAAGATATGGAGATCAAGAATAGATTCACTGGCAATACCATCTACGAGGCTGAAGTTGACTCGATTAAGATTCTCGTAGAAATGGCTATAGAGGCGAAGGCAAACCTGAGCGAGGCAAACCTGAGCGGGGCAAACCTGAGCGGGGCAAACCTGAGCGGGGCAAACCTGAGCGGGGCAGACCTGAGCGGGGCAGACCTGAGCGAGGCAAACCTGAGCGAGGCAAACCTGAGCTGGGCAAACCTGAGCTGGGCAAACCTGAGCGAGGCAAACCTGAGCTGGGCAAACCTGAGCGAGGCAAACCTGAGCGGGGCAGACCTTGATTTTTCTAGCGGGCTGCAATTCCGTTGCAACTCATTCGGGTTTAAAGCTGGTAAGCGTCTGGCTGCACAGATAGCCTATCATTTTTGTCGTATTGATTTTAGCGGCTGTGAAGAAGCAGAGAAATCACAGGAAGACCTAAAGGCCCTGGCAAACAAATTTCATAGGGTCGAAGAATGTGGGGAAATAAAGTAAGGGAGGAGAAAGATATGGACGAAAACACCTTAGAAAAATGGGCTTTTGCTATGCAGGACGCCTACAGGAGGAGCGGGAACAGAGAGGATGCATGCCGGATAGCCCTGGGTAGATACCCGGACATTCCCGCCGATATCAGGCATGCAATGTGGGAAGCTATCGATGCGTATGAAGGTAACGCATAAAGGGGGAGACAATGGGCGAAGCACAGGAAGATCATGATTTCAGAAAGTACCTGGCCGGGGGAAATTTTAGGGAATGCATAAGATGTGGTGCCGATTTCGTTCCCAACGACGAAGACGATAAATACT
>CAZKGS010000093.1:0-9232 GCA_964552105.1 uncultured Syntrophaceae bacterium | reverse complement strand
AAAAAAAAAGTGACAGGCCGTATGGCCTGTCACTGAGCGATATGTAAACCGTACAGTGTGGGATTTCAATACTGAACGGATTATGTAAAGGGGGCCGGTGAGTGGAAAGGAGGGAACCTAAAACCACCCACCGCTAGGCAACCTTTAGTGATGTTTTACTCTTCGCAATCCTCCCATGGAAAATCGGAAAGAAAAAAAACATCATTTTTCTTATTATTTATTGTTTCCTTTTCTTTTAATTTCTTTTTCACATCATTATTTTCTGATATGAAAAAATTTAATTCTTTTTCCTTGTTTACTGCTGAAGATATCGGTGAAGGTGTGTTAACTTCATTTTTATTCAGACCTTCCATCAAGATACTATTTCAATAATATATTTACCGCCTCAGCTATTGTATTGATTGTAGCTGCAAATATGATGCCATATGCAGGAAACTGCCCAATAAAACAGGGTATGATTATTTATTCCATGTTATCAATATGTTACAGATATCTTATTTGGGAATTAAAGGATAAGAAGAACCGTAAAGCAACAAAAACAGGGTCCGGTCAATAAAATTAAAAGAAAATATGTGCGATGACCGCACGCCATTGTTCAAAATATGGGAAATGTAGCGAAGGTAGGCTGCAGGGGAATGTGCGAAAACAGAACAATACGTTCGATTATCGCACTCGCGGTTGGGTGGCAGGAATCTCTTTTGTGGAATCTTCTGTTTTGTCTAACTTTTTAAGCTCGCGGAGCAACGTATAACGGGAAAGGCCTAAACGTTGTGCCGCAACTGTCTTGTTTCCATTGCTCAATTCCAATGTTCTTGTAAGTATTTGTTCTTTAATTTTCATTGTTAATTGATCGATCAAAAGCTTATAGTCAACAGGGTAGGATGAACTGTAAGAGGGGTATTCGTCAACAGGGGTTGTCATTTCCCGGGACGCTGCAGTCTTGATTTCGATGGGAAGATCGTCCCGTGTGATGAATATACCGACATCCTGAAGGATCATAACCCGTTCTATAATATTTTTAAGTTCACGTACGTTTCCCGGCCAGGAATATTTAACGAGAACTTCCTCCGCTTCTTTCGTGAATCCCCTGGCATTTTTGTTGAATTTATTATTGAATTCTTCGATATAATGCTGAGAAAGAAGTATGATATCGTCTTTTCTCTCTCTTAGCGGTGGTATGGTAATAGGTACGACACTTATCCTGTAAAACAGGTCTTCTCGAAAAGAACCGTCGGCTACCATACGGCTGAGATCTTTGTTTGTAGAAAATATAAATCGAACATTAATGGGGATGTTTTCTGTACCACCAAGTCTTCGGATATAACCGTCTTCCAGCACTCTTAAAAATTTTGCCTGGAGTTGATGGTTCATGTCTCCTATTTCATCCAGTAGTATGGTTCCGCTATTTCCGTACTCGAGAAGTCCTGTTTTACGCTTTCTTGCGTCTGTGAAAGCTCCTGCCTCGTGGCCAAAAAGCTCACTTTCCAGTAAAGTGTCAGGTATAGCCGCACAGTTAACATCGACGAAATGTTTGGACTTTCTATTACTCTGCCTGTGAATAGCCCGGGCAATTAACTCCTTTCCGGTGCCGCTTTCTCCCTGAATCAGTACATTTGTGTCGTGTTTCGCCACTTCCTTTAACATATGAAAGATACCATGCATATTTTTGGAATTGCCGATTATGTTATGAAAACCCAGAAGCTTATTCTCTCTTTCCTCAAGCAATTCAACCTTTGTCTTAAGAGATTTTGCTTCAAGGGAAAGGAGAGAATGCATAATGGCATTATCATAGGATGCTGCCGCATTATTAACCAGAATATCCAGAACGTTGATCTCATCCGGACGAAAATCACCCCTTTTCTTTGCAAGATAAAGGACAGCTTTAAACTTGTCTGTTATTTTCTGAGGAATGGCGATTTCCGAAGTATAACCATCAAAGAGAGGGATAGTGTCGGAATCTATCGAGGAGTTCTGAATTACGCGTTGCTCGGTACCCAGAGCCTTTTTAATAATACTTTGCTCTATCTTTGACAAATAACGTTTTTCTTCATCAATGATGACTTTTTCGCCGTCACTGATAAGACTCGTGTCTTTTTTTATGTCCCAGAAGTATATCAATGCCTTATCCGCTTCGCCAATTTTTAAGGCATTATTTATAACGATCTTATGGATATTGTCTAAAACATAGTTGGCATTCAGTTGGGAGACAGCTTCCTGCAGGATAAATAATCTTTCTATTTTTTTCTGATTATCTTCAAATAACCTTGTATTATGTATGACAATACTTACCTGATTTGCAAAAGTAAGAACAGTGTTTGTTTCTTCGTCGGAAAACTTCGTTCTTTCCTTTGACCAGAGGCAAATAATACCGATGACTTCATCTTCTAATTTGAGGGGCGCATAAAAGGTGGAACCCCTCTTGTAAAATTCTGTTATCTTGCGATCTGCTTCTGTAATTCTCGGATCTGTTTCGGAGTCTTCAAGGGCGATATATCTACCGCTTTTTGCAACTCTCGTTTCAAGACAATCGTGTTTGTTTATATTAAGATTTATAGAAAAGGCCCTCGCAGCCTCCTCATGATTGTAGTTTTTAACAACCTTTGTTATTAAATTTTCATTTGTTTCATCAAAAAGACAGATGATACCCCTCTGAAATCCCATCGTATCTACAACTTCGTCCAGGATTTTCTGAAGGATGTCATCGACACGGGATGGAGATGTCAGGAAAGTGCTGATTCGAAAGAATCCTTCGAGCAGTCTTTCTATGGAGTAGCAAAAATCGTAGTACAATGGACCATCCTTACAAAATCGCAGTTCGGTTATCGCGTATCGCGGTTCGGGTATAGGAGACCGGGAATCGAAACACGACCCACGATAACATTATGACTCTTTCAAGACAATACTCAGCACGGTTGACAGTTTAATCACATCTTCGTCTGCTTTTCTCAGCCTTGAACATACTACTCTGGCTATATTAAGAACGATTTGATAGCCGAGTCCGCAGTCTTCTTCAGCAAGTCTTAGAAAATCGTCCTTTTTTATTTCGTAAAATGTACAGTTTGTCAGGGCCTTAATGGTTGCCGTACGTTTGGATTCTTCAAGAAGGCTGATTTCACCAAACACAGGATGAATTTCTGCTGTCAATTTTGTGAAGACTTTATTCCTGATTTTTTCGTCTTCGTCTAAATCCATTCCTTCCAATACAAGTGTCTTGACCACCTCGACAGCGCCCTCGAGGATCACATACATAGTATCCCCTACTTCCCCCTCTCTCATAATGACTGTATTTTCTGAAAAGCTTACTTTCCTGCAAATACTAAGCACCTTTTTTATCTTCTCTTCAATGAGATTTTCAAATAATGATGTTTCTTTTAGGAGGGATATATCCTTTTCCATGACCTGTCCTCGTAATCTTTATGCTTGAAGTTCTACCCTGCTGAGAATGACCGCATAATCATTTTCGGTGATGATATCTTCATCATCGGGATTTATGTTTACCTTCATCTGTTCCTTGTCATATAGCAGCTCTTTTTTTGATTCTATAATTTTTTCTCTGATGAATGTTTCAATAACGGAAGTGTCATCTGATAACATATCTTCCAGTTTCATCGGCTTTTTTTCCTTTAGAAGACCGATCAGTATGGCATTTTTCTTTTCCCTGTAATACTCTGATAACTCTTTAAAAGTCTTGCCTATATACTGACCGGGAATTTCTGCTTTCCTGAGTTTGTTTTTATCATCACGGGAAAGTATATTGGAGAACACCCTGGGGAGGCCTGGATAGGAAACCGCACTGGCCAGGAGTGATCCCATATGTTCTCCCCTTACAATAATTTCATCCACATTTGCCCTTTTCAGGTGGGGTTTGTTCTCGCCGTCAAGGAGTTCGGCAACAATTTTTAACTTGGGAGCTAATGATTTTATAGTCAAAACTGCCAAGATTGTCCGTTCGTCTGCCCTTTCTTTGGCGTGTAATCCGGAAAGATCAGCCATTATCAGAGCGAATTTTGCCCTTCGAATACTGGCCCTTAAAAGGACATTTTCATGAACATAATTTCCCCTTATAACCTGCAGGTTATATTTGTCATATTTGAGTTTAAGGGCATCTATATCGTCAACGGGGAGCTCATTAACCAGTACTATAGTCGGATCTTTTTCATCGCCGTAGATGTTCAGCCATAAAAGAACCTCTTCAGTGTACTGGTTCCAACCGCATATTACTATGTGGTTCTTTTCTTTAATGGTTTCCAATCCTTTTCCCTCCTTAATTTTTTGCTCTACAAAAACGGAGGCTATTGTGGCTGTAACTAAAGAAAGTAGACCGATTCCGGAAATCATCAGGCCTAATGCCACGATCTTTCCGGCGCTGGATATGGGAAATTTGTCACCATATCCTACGGTGCATATGGTAACAACAGCCCACCAGATTCCGTCCCATACAGAATGAATTGAAGAGCCGGTTTTATTATGTTCGAAAAGAAATGCCCCTATTGCACATAACAATATAACAGTGATTGTTAATGATGCAATTATAAAAAAGCGTTCTTTTTGCAGAACTCTTATGAATCTTCTTAGTGCTGAGTATAACGACGACATATGAGTTTCCAAAATGATCGTGTTGGATTAACAATTTTATTTTATTGACTCTTGTCATATCTTAGAAACTGCATGGAAAAATTGGCCCTTCCCTGTGTTGCAGATCGGAGATCTGTGGAATATCCAAACATCTGCTTGAGGGGGAGTCTCGCCGTAATCTCACTGATTGGGCCGTTGTGGTTTATGCTTTTAACCTCTCCCCTTCTTGAGTTAATATCTCCTATAACATCCCCCATAAATTCGCTGGGGGTTATGATATTGACAATCATGATTGGTTCAAGAAGAACGGGGTCTGCCAGGGAACATCCATCTCTGAATGCCGTTGAAGAGGCGATCCTGTAGCCCAATTCTGTTGCCGCACCTTCTTTAAACGATCCGCCCGTAATGCTTACTGTAATATCGGTGGCGGGGTAGCCCGCTATAACACCGGTCAGCGCAGCATCACGAATACCTTCTTTTATAACCGGAATGAACTCATCGGGAATGAGATTTGCGTCTGTCGCGTTTATCAGTTTTAACCCTGTACCCCTCCTGTTAGGTTTCAGGTGCAACTTGACATGGCCGAAGTGTTTTTTCTCTCCGAGCTCCCTTTCAAATTTTCCCTCAACATCAACACTTTTTTCTATTGTTTCCCTGTAAACAACCTTCGGCTTACCGATGTTTACCTTGGTATTATATTCTCTTATGAGCCTGTCTATGATTATCTCAAGATGAAGTTCTCCCATACCCGAGATGACTGTTTGAGCCGTTTCATCGTCGTATTTCACCTTGAGTGTCGGATCTTCATCCATGAATTTTGCGAGGGCTGACGACAATTTTTCCTGATCATCAGGTGTCTTCGCTTCAATGGCCTGACTGATTACGGGTTCATAAAATTCTATAGCTTCAAGAAGAATCGGATGTGATTCATCACAAATTGTGTCACCCGTGAAGGTATTCTTCAATCCCACGACGGCTATGATACTTCCGGCGCCGGTCTCATTTAACCTCTCCCTCTTGTTGGCATGCATTTTGAGGAGTCGGGCAATCTTTTCTTTTTTTCCGCTGCTTACATTGTAAACGTCCTCTCCGACTTTTATCTTTCCGGAATAAATTCTCAGATAGGTGATTTTTCTTCCCTCATCCATGGCGACCTTGAAGGCGAGAGCAGCGAGGGATTCTTTATCACTGCTTATACGCGTTTCCTTCTCTCTCGTTTGGGGATTTAAACCCGTGACGGGGGGAACGTCCTCCGGCGATGGAAGAAAATCAACAACAGCGTCGAGAACAGGTTGAATCCCCTTATTCCGGAGGGCTGTGCCGCACATTACAGGGACAACTTTCAGAGAGAGGGTCACTTTTCTAATTGATTCAATGATCTCTTTTTCAGAGATGTCAATCCCTTCCAGATATTTTTCAGCTATGTTGTCATCTATTTCGGCAATCGTCTCAATGAGCTTCTCTCGATAATTTTCCGCCTGAGGCAATATGTCCTGAGGTATATCTGAAAGGTCGTAAGACAGGCCAAGTTTATCATTCCAGGTAATAAGTTTTTGTTTGATCAGATCAACCGCACCGTAGAAGTTTTCCTCCTGGGAGAAAGGTATCTGGATGGCCAACGGGATAGAGTTGAATCTTTCTTTCATCATTTCAATGGTTCTGAAAAAATCAGCGCCCACTCTATCCATTTTATTTATGAATGCAATTTTTGGGACACCATGTTTATCCGCCTGGTGCCAAACGGTTTCTGATTGGGGTTCCACACCACCGACGGCACAAAATACTACCACCGCACCATCTAATACCCTGAGGCATCGTCCTACTTCCATTGTAAAATCCACATGCCCGGGCGTGTCGATTATATGTATTTCATGATTGTCCCAGTCACAGGTAGTCACTGCTGAGGTTATAGTAATTCCCCGTTCCTGTTCCTGAGGCATCCAGTCCATGATGGCCTGACCATCGTGGACTTCTCCCATCTTATGGGATTTCCCCGTGTAGTACAGTATTCTTTCTGTGACTGTAGTTTTCCCTGCATCAATGTGTGCAATGATGCCCATATTTCTGATTTTTGAGAGTTTTTTAATTAAAGCCATTTAAGTAAACTGTCTGTGATTTTTTCAGTTGGGAATTATTTATACGCCGCTCCGGTTTTACGTTGAACTCTGGGCGAGCAGTTCTTTGTTAAGTACGAAAGGGTGCCTTGTATCGATATGACCTTTTATTGTTTTTAATTCTTTTCCGTCTATGAGGAACTTGACCCTCTTGATATTTGGGATATTGAGGCTGAGTGTGTTTGTTAAGGAATATATTGTAGTAATCTCACTGGTACTCCCGCCTGGATGAAGCCCTATAAGGTTTTTACCAAAGCTGACATAAGCGGTTCCATTTTTTGTTATTTTGACACTTTGGAATTTTACCCCCTCCGGGAAGGTTCGAACAAGACCCGTTTTGGGACCTTCCAGGAGGGCTTTCACCAGTTCCTCCGCTTTACCATTTATGGTTTTTTTCTTTGGGATGTACCTCACTTCAGGAGTGAGAAACCGTTCATTGGAATCAGAAAAGTAAAGTTGAACCTTTTGTTTTTCCCTTTTTTGGGCCGTCATGTCCTTTCCCGTTGTTGGTGGGTAGACATAATCGAAAAGGGATAAAAAGAAGAATACAAGAAATCCTACTGTAATCGTCAGGATTAGAGATAGAAAAAAGACCCTCGTATTTTTCTTCTTTTTCTTGGCTTTAACCTCTCTGGTTTTCCTTTGTTTTTTTGTTGCCATTGTTTGTTTCTCTTATTTTTTAGTGTGGAGCGCGCTTAACTTAGGGTAATTTCCAAATGCTGTCAAGAGAAGAAAAGTCAGGGTTGGCAATTACCGAAGGGTTAATAGCAGCGCCTTCGAAAATATGGTTTTTCAATATAACGAATCAAGGTGTTTTTTTGCCTTTTGTCCGAATCCGGATTCAGGATTTATTTCGACGGCTACCCGTAATTCCTGCACGGCTTTTTTGTATTCTTTCCTTTTTAAATAGCTCATACCTAACCAGTAATGAGTTTCGGCTATGTAGGGAGCTATCTGAAGGGATTCTTTTAAGTGATGTATGGCCTTACTGGTTTGATTATCCGCGAGGTATGCGATTCCTATATTCTTTTGAATTAAAAAGGGTATATTTGTATGAGGACCTCTTATTAGCGCTTCGTTGTATTTCGCTATTGCTGTTTTATAATCCCCCTTTTTGTAATATGCCCATCCCATGTTATTCAGGGCGATTGCCGGTGTTTCGTACATTTCATCAGAAATGGTCATCTGAAATTCTTTTATCGCCTTGTCGTATAAACCTGCTTTAAGATAGATAGAACCAAGATAATTATGTGCCTCCGGATAATTCGATTTCAGATCAATGGCTTTTTTAAATTGAGTGACGGCCTTATCATCAAATCTTATTCCATAGTAGGATATGCCGAGATAATAATGTATTTCAGGATCCCTTGGATTTAACTTTTCCGCACTTATAAATTCCCTGAGAGCGGATGAGTATTGTCCCGATTTGAGATAAGCCGTTCCCAGATCAACATGCACGCGAGCCTTTTCCTTATTTGGAGTATTATTAACAGGAACAGTGGCGCAGGAAACCATCCCAATGACCATTAGTAAAATCACTGATATAATTATGATGTTCTTCAAGAAATTTTTCTTCATGTTTGTCCGTATCCCTTGGTCTATTTAGAGCCCATCCGGGAAAGGGCCATTTCCGGATGGAAACTATTTATTATTTCCATTTATCCACCAATCACTTTTATCTTTGAACCACCATTCAGATGAATCTGTATTCATTATTGTTTCCGCTATTTTTTTTGCGGTATCAGTATAAAGTCTTTTCGTGGCGAACTCAATCCACTCTTTGCTGTACTTGTTGCCAAGGTCCCCGTATTCTTTAAGTTGAAGGATCAACGAGAGTTGATCCGCGTCATGAGCAATAAGAGATTCTTTCGTTTTCTTTTCATTGAATTCAGATATAGAAGACCTGATTTCATCTCCGAAAAAAAGAGGTTCCGCGAGTTCCCTGACGACCTTTTCTTCATCTACAGTAACATATTTCTTGTTTACATAATTCATGTCGCCCGTTCTTGCTTCGGGAAGATCATGGACGAGGCATATCTTAAGAACCTTGAGTTCATCCACATCGGATTCTAATTTGCAGAGTGTGTATCCAATAAACAGAGTACTCAGCGTGTGTTCAGCGACGGATTCGCAACCGGAACCAAGGAACTGAAAGCCTGACCTTGGAGTTTTTTTCAGCATGCCAACTTCAAAGAGAAAATTTACAATATTTTTCATTACAGGTCCTTTTTTAATATCCTTATCCTGTTTTCCATCATATCGGAAAGTTTTTTCATTTCCAGCTGGAGCGATGCAATTCCCTCAGGTTTCATGGAAACAAGCTTGCCGATCCGGTCCTTCCAGTATTGAATCACCGATATTTCGTTTTCCTTCATCTTTTGCTCGACCTTTTTCTGATACTCTCTGAGAAACGCAGTATCGCTATCTCTCCTACCCATGGCGTCCCATCCTCAATATTTATTTGAATGTACTGATTTTACCTGTTCAGCAGAATGAAAAAGCTATCTTATATCACTTAAGCTTTACCTTGCAATAGAGAATGC
>CAZKGS010000092.1:0-9306 GCA_964552105.1 uncultured Syntrophaceae bacterium | reverse complement strand
ATTGAATATATTTATATATTCGTTTTTGAATACAGTAACTTTGTTAGATGAATTATTGTCTGGTAGGGAAATCAGGTAATACTTATATTAATTGTTGCCGCCGCTCTGCCAAGGCAGGCTCCGCTTATTATACGGAATCCGCTTAGCTCCGCCGTTCTGTGTGAAAATAATCACTTGCCTTGAGTCTCAATTAGGTATATTATTGAGACTCAATAGGAGGTGAAACTATGAAATTCTTAAGTGTCAGAGATTTAAAGACAAAATCTTCACAAGTCTGGAAGGATTTATCGGAGCAAAAGGAAATGGTCGTAACAAGCAACGGTCGGCCCATCGCCCTTCTTTCATCTGTTAATGAAAACAATCTTGAACAAGTTTTAACTGCCTTTAGACGCGCCCGAGCGACGAATGCCCTGGCATCAATTCAATACGATTCCATTCAAAAGGGGACTGATATGATATCCATGGATGAAATAAATGCTGAAATTGAAGTAATAAGGTCTAAACGTAAAAAATGAAAATTGTATTGGACACAAATGTTCTTGTCTCTGGCCTGCTTACCCCTTTCGGCCCAAGCGGTGAAATTGTTCGGATGGTATTCTCAGGCGCACTTACAGTGTATATAGATGCCAGAATTTTAGCAGAATATAAGGATGTTCTTCACCGTCCAAAGTTTAAATTCAAAAAAGATCATATTCTCATATTGCTTGATTTTTTAAAACAATACGGCCAGTTTACTTCAAGTTCGCCTCTTAATAGTAGTTTGCCGGATCCCGACGATGAACCATTCCTCGAAGTTGCCATCGCCGGAATGGTAAAATCTTTAGTCACAGGAAATAGAAAACATTATCCTTCTTCAGTTTTTAAGGGGGTAAATATTTTTTCTCCCTCTGAATTTCTTAAATTTTATAGAAAACAGGATAAAAACACAGGACCAAGCGCTTAACTCAAACAGCTAACACCGAGGCGTTTTGGTTTGAAGATTATTTAACTGGGGTCTGCTTAAATTTGCCGGAGATCGACGCCAATGGTTGCAATGGCTGTTTTCCTTTAACTGTAAAAAATGTAGGCCTTACCCCTGCGACCCCCGTTTATTGCTTGACAACAATCTTACATAAGAGTAGATATTGAAACTTCGCGTTATATCGACAAACAATCAATTTTATGGATAAAAAGTGAGAATATTGTGGTTAAATCACTGACTGAATTAAAATCAGATGAAAGCGGTACGGTGCTTAAAATAGAGGGGGGTCGGGGTCTTCTGAATCGCCTCGGAGCGCTCGGGATCATTCCCGGTCAAAGAATAACGAAAATCAGCTCCGTATCTATGCGAGGTCCTGTAACCGTTCTGGTTAAAAGAACCCAGCTTGCTCTCGGATTCGGTATGGCCGGCAAGATTATTGTTAACGTAAATCGGGACGTAAAATGAAAATTTTACTCATGGGTAATCCGAATGTCGGCAAGAGCGTCCTTTTCTCCCGCCTCACCGGGGTTCACGTCCTCTCATCAAACTACCCCGGTACAACGGTCGGTTATACCCGGGGATTCATGAAAGTAAACGATGAACTCGCGGAAGTTATTGACGTTCCCGGCACCTATACGCTCGAACCTACCTGTGAAGCAGAAGAAATCGCCTTGAAAATGCTCAAAACGGGAGATGTTGTCATTAGTGTAATCGATGCAACCAACCTGGAGAGAAACCTTTACTTAACCTTACAGTTACTGGAAAAAGACGTACCGGTAATCGTTGCCCTTAATTTGTGGGATGATACCAAACATCGTGGAATCAACATTGATCTGGATAAGCTGGAAAGCCTTTTAGGAGTTCCCGTTATTCCGACTTCCGCCCTGACAGGTCAGGGAATAAAAAATCTGGTAAAAAACATTCCAAGGGCTTCTACTCCTCATGCTCCGGCACGGAGTCTCAATGAACGCTGGGCACTCATTGGTAACATAACGGGTCAGGTCCAGCAGATTACTCATCGTCACCATAGATGGTATGAACGTCTCGAAGATGCCAGCGTAAAGCCCAGGTTAGGTTATATAATAGCCGCACTGGTTCTCATCGCTTCCTTTTTCATAATTCGTTTTATAGGCGAAGGCCTGATTGGCTACCTCTTTGACCCCCTGTTTGACAATCTGTGGACACCGGTATTAATGAAATTGAGCAATCTTATGGGCGGGGGAGGTTTTCTGCATGATGTCATTGTCGGGAAGCTGATTTCCGGAGAGATACACTTCGTTGAATCTTTTGGCCTTCTGAGTAGCGGGCTTTACGTTCCCTTTGCCATGGTACTCCCATATATTGTCTCCTTCTACCTCATACTCGGCCTTCTTGAAGATATAGGATACCTGCCCCGATTGGCCGTCCTTCTCGATACCACCATGCATCGCCTCGGATTACACGGATATGCTATTATTCCTACCATGTTGGGACTTGGGTGCAATGTGCCCGCTGTACTGGCAACACGCGTCCTGGAAAGTAAAAGGGAACGATTCATAGCGGCTACTCTTGTCTGCATTGCCATACCATGCGTATCAGCCCAGGCAATGATTTTCGGCCTGGTCGGAAAATATGGTGTGAAATATGTTGCTATTGTTTATGCAACGTTATTTCTGGTCTGGCTCGTTCTTGGAACTATCTTGAATCGCACTATGAAAGGATTGAGTCCTGAACTTTTAATTGAAATCCCCCCCTATCGCTTGCCACCATGGGGAACAGTGTTACTGAAACTCTGGAGCAGAATCCGTGGTTTTCTCATCGAAGCCGTTCCCATCATCTTGGGCGCTGTTTTTGTTATCAATATCCTTTTCGTCGCAGGAATATTTGATTATATCGCAAATATTACGGCACCCGTTATAACAGGCATTCTGGGACTGCCGAAGGAATCGGTAACAGCCATCGTTATCGGATTATTGCGTAAGGATGCGGCTCTCGGGATGCTGGCGTTATCCCCTATGACTGCCAAGCAGATGGTCATCGGCAGCATCGTCTTAACAATGTTCTTCCCCTGTATTGCCACCTTTGTTGTTCTTTTAAAGGAATTGGGATTAAAGGATTTTCTGAAATCAGCTGTAATCATGATTTCCTCTGCTTTAATCGTCGGTGGAATGCTGAATATCATCCTTTAAAATTCTTGACACACAACAATCCCCCCCTTATAGTAATAGGAGTTATAAAAGTAATTTCATATCAATATGATACTCGCCCATGATCCCAGATAACCAAAATGATCAATATGCGAAAGAATCGTCCAGGATACTTCTTTACACAGCCACTGCCTGGGATGTCTTAAGAAACGCCGTCAAAGATTATCAGCTTAATGGTGACGTAAATATGGCGGCGGCCATTGCCTTTTACTTCATTCTTTCAATAATCCCCTTCTTTATGCTCACCATACTGGTTGCAGGACTCATTTTCGGGGCTAATCCCGACATTCCGGACGAACTGATCAGAACAATACAGACATTTCACCCATATTTTTCCGAGGAGATCCTTGTGCACTTTGGCCGGATTGAACAAAAAATGCAGTTGCTCGGATGGTTGGGAATTATACTGCTTGTCTGGTTTTCATCTCTCGTTTTTAACTCTGTCCAGACCTCTCTGGGAATTATATTACGCTCCCCAAAAAAGAGGAAATACGTTATGTCAAAATTCATGGCCATAGCTATGATTGCTCTCGGGTGGGCGGTGATAATCACTACGATGGGTATCACTTATCTTGCGACCATGATTGGAAAAAACTCATCAGTTGCCCAGAAATCGTGGGTAACTTATTCATTGAGTCACAATATATTCTTTCACTACCTGCTGTCATACCTCATTATGGTTATCTTCTTCGCCTTTGTTTATAAAATGATTCCCAAGGCAGAGATAAGCTGGAGAAATGCATTTTCTGCAAGCGTTTTGTTTTCGACTCTAACAGAAATCGGCAAACACCTTTTCACATGGTACATATCCAACTATTCACGCTACCATATTATTTTCGGCTCCCTTGAAACCTTAATGGTTTTCGTTGTATGGGTATTTTATGTTGCTGCTATCTTTCTTTTCTGCGCTGAATTGATTTCCTCTTATCAAAAGCGCGACCTCATCCTTCTTGAAAAAACATTCCTCATGTCAGGGGACAATAAATGAAAAAATACGAACGCCTGTTTCGAAAATTCGGCAGAAGATACCAGAAAGATTCATACATATTCACAGAAGGTGATTCAGGCCGGGAAATGTATTACATCATCTCCGGTCGGGTTCGGGTGGAAAAAGAAACGGGTCAGATTAAAAAGGTCCTTGCTGAACTGGAATCGGGAGACTACTTTGGTGAAATGGCACCCATTATCGATACTCCCCGAACTGCTTCAGCTATTGCCATTGAAGACAGCAGTATAGCCGTAATAGATAGTGATACATTTCGCAACCTTCTTGCTGAAAGCAGGGGAGTATCCCTCCTTCTCCTTCGGGAATTTTCCTTCAGGCTTAAACGCAGCAATGAATCCATTGAGAGACTTGCCAGGTCACGGTTAAAGCTGATTGCCATTTTGTATCTCATAAATAAATGGCCCCCGGGGGCAGATCAAAATCTCGTTCTCGAATTGTCAAAATATACAGGCAAAGAACTCATGGAAATCCGGGAAATCCTGGAGGAACTCGAAAATGAAGGCTTACTTGTACTCAAGGACGGCAAAATTTTCCAATTTAACAGAGAAAAGATCTTCAACATTTTACACCGGGAGGCTGCATCCTAAGGCGGCCAAACCGCAAAATTTTAAATTTTAAATGTTGAATTTTAAATTAAGGGCAAGGCTTTAGCCTTTCATTGGGCTTTACACAGGGCTAAAGCCCTGCCCCACGCTTCCAGGACAGTAAAGTTGCAAAGGCTAAAGGCTAAGGGTTTTCCTTGATCCTTTGTTCTTGTACCTTGCACCCTGTACCTTGCACCTCTGTTTGACTTTTCGTAACTTTTTTCTCAAATAGAATCAAAAAACTTGACAAAAATAAAGGCGGAGCATAGTGTCAGAAAAATTTGCCGATAATACGGTCAAGATATCTACAAATCCCAAGCAGTTAAATACAGGCGGTTATAAATTATGGCCAAAAGAAAGGGTAAGATAACAATCGACAGTGAATTATGCAAGGGCTGTTACCTGTGCATTTCCTTTTGCCCGGAAAATTTGATAACCATCTCTGATGAATTGAATCAGAAGGGTTATTATCCTGCCGAGTTTATAGAAAAAGACGGCAAAGAAGGAGATATCAAATGTACGGGTTGTGCCACTTGTGCACTTGTTTGTCCTGATGTCGCAATTGAGGTTTATCGTGAATAAAAAGGTATTAATGAGAGGAAGTCAGGTAATCGGCGAAGCAGCTGCACGCGCCGGTTGCAGGTTTTACGCGGGCTATCCGATCACCCCGCAGAACGAGTTGACGGAATATATGGCCGAAGCGATGGACAGGTTTGAGGATGGAACCTTTGTCCAGGCCGAAAGCGAAATAGCCGCTGTTAATATGGTTATCGGTGCATCCATGGCGGGGGCTCGGGCCATGACCAGTTCTTCCAGCCCGGGCATGAGTCTGAAACAGGAGGGAATTTCCTATCTGGCAGCACAGGAACTCCCCGCGGTAATTGTGAATACCATGCGTGGCGGACCCGGCCTGGGAAATATTGCACCTTCCCAGGGTGATTATTTTCAGGCTACCAGGGGTGGTGGCCACGGCGATTACCGTACTATTGTTCTTGCACCGGCCTCCGGCCAGGAACTGGCTGATCTAACCCGGACAGCCTTTGAGTATGCTGACAAATATAGAACACCGGTCCTTATTCTGGGTGACGGCATGATGGGACAGATGATGGAACCCGTTGTACTTCCAGACCCTGTTAACATTAACAAACTGTCACCAAAATCCTGGATTCTGGACGGCGCCACGGAAAGACCGAGCCGCATTATACTGTCTCTTCTTCTTAACCCGTCAAAGCAGGAAGAACTCAACTGGAAGCTGATGAGGAAATACGAAACCATTTCCCGGGAAGTCACCAAAGCAGAAACCTATCAGACCTCCGACGCTCATCTGGTTGTCGTTGCCTACGGTACGGCGGCAAGGATTGCCAAAGGCGCTGTCAAAAGGGTTCGAGAAATGGGACTCAAGGTCGGTCTCCTCAGGCCTGTTACGCTGTGGCCTTTTCCCGAACACGCCATGAGAGAATTAAGCAGACACGTCAAGGATTTCCTTGTTTTCGAGATGAGCATGGGGCAGATGGTTGAAGACGTTAAGCTTGCACTGGAGGGCAGGAGCGATGTACATTTTTACGGCCGCCCCGGCGGCAGTATCTCGACGCCCGACGAAATAGCCAAAGCAATTAACACCATTTATCACCGCAAGCATCTTGAAGAGGATTAAACAATGTTGAAAAAGGTTTTCCAGAAACCAAAGTATTTGAAAAAGGCGGCTTTTCACTACTGCCCGGGCTGTGGACACAGCATTATTCATCGCCTGATAGCCGAGGTCCTTGAAGAACTTGATATAGGAGAAATAACCATCGGCGTTCCGCCGGCCGGTTGTGCCGTTTTGGCTTACGATTATATGGATGTCGATATGGGGGAGGCCCCCCACGGACGAGGTGCGGCGGTAGCCACGGGTATAAAACGCACTCTTCCCGACAAAATAGTTTTCAGCTACCAGGGAGACGGGGACATAGCGGCTATTGGAACAGCCGAGACCATACACGCCGCTAACAGGGGCGAAAATGTTACAGTCTTCTTCGTCAATAACGGTTGTTACGGTATGACAGGAGGACAAATGGCCCCTACAACTCTTATAGGTCAGGATTCCACGACCACACCGGGTGGCCGGAATGTAGCCAGAGATGCCGCTCCCATCGATTTGAGTGAAATGCTGGCAATTGCCAATGGGAGCGTATATATTGAGCGCACCGCCGTAAATTCTCCCAAAAATATCAGGCGAACAAAAAGGGCTATTACGAAGGCTTTTAAGGTTCAGATGGCGAAACGGGGATTTTCTCTTGTTGAAATTCTCTCCCCCTGCCCCGTCAACTGGAAGATGTCACCGGTAGACGCTGCAAAGCGGATAGACGATGTCATGACAAAGATTTTCCCCCTCAAGGTTATCAAGGATGAAATCGGGGAAATTGATTAATAAAGGAATTTATTGTGATGAAAAAAACAGTCTTTTCAGGATTTGGCGGACAGGGTGTTCTTATGATGGGTTACGTATTTGCAACGGCAGCCATGAATGACGGAAAGGAAATAACATATCTTCCCGCCTACGGCGCCGAGATGCGCGGAGGCACCGCCAACTGCACGGTAGCCGTATCAGACGAGGAAATATTCTCCCCCGTGGCCTCTTCACCCGATTATGCTGTTATTATGAACAATCCTTCAATGATAAAATACGAGGGTATGATAAAACCGGGCGGAACTATTTTTATCAATTCAAGTCTTGTAAGCAAGGAACCTTCAAGGGATGATATAGCTGTGGTCAAGGTTCCAGCCAATGACATGGCCAAAAAGTTAAAAAACGAACGTATCAGCAACATGATAATGTTGGGGGCATTTGTAGAGAAAACAAAAGCAACCTCCCTTGATTCAATCATGAACGCACTTGCCGAAAACATTAAGGGGAAAAAGGCAAGCCTCTTGAAGTTAAATCGAAAAGGCCTGGACAAGGGTGCTGAATACGTTTCAGAAGGAGCGCAATAATGAAAACGGTTAAACAAATCGATATATGGTTAAAAAATAAACCCGGCGCGCTGTCTGTTGTCAGCGATTTACTGGGTGACAACAGGATAAATATTATCGCGTTCTACGTCACCACGCAGGGAGATGAGGGAAAGCTTCACTTTGTTGCCAATGACCCTGATAAGGCCATCAATGTCCTGAAAACGGCTGGATACAGGATAGCAGAAAAAGAAGTAATTGCATGCGAGGTACCCCACCATCCGGGCGGCATGAACACCATTCTGAGGCGGTTAAAAGAGATCGACATAAACGTGGATTATATATATCCCTGCATCGGAACCGGCGACATTACCGTATTGATCGTAGGGGTTGGACCGATCAAGGAAGCTTTGAGCGTTCTTAATGACAATTGGATGCGAATACTTGGCAGTGAACTCTACCACATGTGATTACTATTCGTTACTCATTGCTCGTTGCTCAGTCCTCATTGCTAATGGGGGTGTCCGTATCGATTATTTCCGGTTCGTCCGGCGTTGCTTCAACAATGTTTCGCTGCTTTCTTAAATCTTCAATCTGCCGGAGGGAACGTTCGAGTTGATTCCGGCGGGTTGAAGTCAGCGTATTATATTCTTTTTGTGCATCCTCTATCCTTTTGCCCATCTTTTCCATTGAGTTGACAAACGCATCCCACTGTTTGTTGAACGCACCGAGGAGTGACATGATTTGAGCCGCCGTCTTTTCCAGATTGAAGTTATCTACGGCCTGCCTTATAACCGCCAGAATTGCATACAGCGTGGTGGGTGAACAGAGAATCACTTTATTCTTCAAGGCCTCATCCATAAGGGAACTGTCATTTTCATTGATGAAGGCATACACCTGTTCATTCGGAATGAATACAATGACGTAATCAACCGTATTTTCTTCAGGATTGATATAGTCTCTTGTCGTTACCTCTTTAACTCTACTTTTGACATCCCTTAAAAACTGACTCTTATACTTTTCCTGATCCACTTCCCCCTCCTCTTCAAGATAACGCAGGTAATTATCGAGGGGGAATTTTACATCCATGTTTACTTTAAGGTCCTGCGGCAGAAGAAAGGTATAATCCGGACGCGTGCTCACCGTTTCCAGTGTTTTCTGTTTTATATAATTGATACCCTCGACGAAACCGGCCAGTCTCAACACATCTTCAGCCATCCTTTCGCCCCACTGTCCGCGGACTTTCGTACTTGCCAGCGCCGCCTTCAGCTGACCGGCAGTTTCCTGAAGTTTCCTGGTCTGTTCGGTAGTAAATTTTAACTGATTGGCCAGCTCACCGAATTTATGCTCCCTGTCTTTCTCAAGGTTGGTTACAAGATTTTGAACACCCTGCAAGTCTTCCCTCATCACCTCCAGGGTCTGATCAATCAGTTTTTTCTTCCCCTCCAGTTCTTTTTCACCCGTCCGGGTTTGCTTTGAAAGAGTCTCATTGGCAAGTTTCAGGAACTCCTCAGTATTCCTCGACAGGGCATCTAATGAAAGGGCTCCGAAAGAGTCCTTGATTTTACCTATGAGAGCCTCCAAATCCTGAATTTTCTGAGATTCAGTTTCTGACATTAACTCCCGGGCAATCGCCCT
>CAZKGS010000091.1:4499-9356 GCA_964552105.1 uncultured Syntrophaceae bacterium | reverse complement strand
TTCAACGTCTTTAGAGGCTACTTCAACGACAAGTTCCATCGAAAAGCGCTCAAATTCTCTTCTATCGGTATTATCGGTCATTGTTCAAATACTTCCTTTTTCACTTAAAGGGCTTTTTTTTCGTGCCTTCCGGTTCTGAAACGTTGGGACAGGCACGCATCAAAATAAATTCTGAAGTTTCATGGCTGCAGAGACATCTCCTCCGATCTTAAGCTTCCCTGACATAAAAAGTTCTACCGGGTTCGCATCCTTATTTATCATTGCGACAAAATCAACTGCATCCATGGTTACTGTACACTCCGCTTTTTCATTTGCACCTTCCCCTGTTTCCGGGGGGATTTTAGTCAGATCAAACCACCAGTCACCGCCTCCATCACCGTTTATAACAAATTGATAAATAGTGTTGATTTTTTCACTGATCCCGGGGTTTGCGACAAGCTTCCCCCTGATTTTTTCAATAATAACTTCTGGTGTCTCACTCATTTAATAACCTCCTTAAAAATTGTATAGGGAAAATAACGGATTAAGGGATTAAAAAAGTGATGTTTGGTCTCTAATCCATTAATCCTTGATCCTTAATCCCCGAATAATCTGTATCTTATTCCTTATCTCATCTTCGAACCCAACCAGGCCGCTTTGAATTCGACCGAGTTCATCTTTCCATAGCATTTCCAGTTCTTTTTTTAAAGAATCAATCAGTTGATCGGCATTTTTTCCCAGGAGTTTATTGTAACGAATATAAAATCTGTAGCCAAAAAAGATATTGATCAGCGCATAACTTCCCAATGCCGCAAGACCACGGGGGGTAAAAAGGGCGTACATTGCCGTTATCATAAAATTAAGACCATTCGCCCACCCCGGATATTCAAAAAGCCTGTGCCATGCCCCCTCCCCTGCCAGAGAAATGAGCAGGATGAAAAAAATGAAAAAGTAGGTAACATACTGGATACCCTGGAATGCAGGATGAGATAAATTCCAAGAGGATGCGCGGCGAACATTAAACAAATACCTTAACCTTTCATTCAAATCCTCTCCATTATTTGCCGCACCTGCAATATCTTCCAGACTGCCCGTAAAAGATGAGGGGATTCCCTTACGCAGAAACTGTCCGGCAAGCCGGTTTTTCAGCCGATCTGAATGGCGTTTAAAGATTGCAGCAATTTCTTCCGTAAAAGGAACAAAGCTTTGCTCTTTACTATCTTCCCGATCCTTTCTCAGATTGGATAAAAAAGCAAAGCCGGAAGTCGGACCCACCATAATGGAGGGATTCGTCATTTTCGCAACCAGCTCCGATTTTAATTGCCTCGTTTCCATACATGAAGCTACTGATTCATGAACAGCCTGGCTCCACTCCGAATTTTCCGCTTTCAGTTCTGCGATGAAACTTTCCACAGCCTTCTGTAGAATTTCGAGATTCATTAACTCCTTTTCAAATTGTGAAAGGAACTGCGCGGCTTCCTTATCAAGATTGGCTGTCTTTATATTCCTGATTTCCTTGAATTCTCTTTGCTGGAAGATCTGTTGAAGAAAGGTCGAAAGCTGGTTCCAGTGAGCGCGACTTTCCCTCTTTTTAGCCTCCGCCGATAGTGTGTAGATCAGGGGATTATCAAAACCGTTTTCATTCAGATACTCCCGGAGTGAGGTGGTCACCTTTTCCAGTTCCTCAAAACCTGCATCGAAAGATCGTCCTTCAAAAAGGATATCCACTTTGTTGAGAACAAAATAAAAATTCTGCCTTGCCTTGGGAACAAGCTTTAAGAACTCATAAAACCGCCCATCGGCATACTTCTCCGGAGAGGCGACCCACACCAGGACATCCAGGTATTGAAGAAAATCAATGACATGGTTACGGTGTTCACCGATAAGACTGTCAAAATCGGGGAGATCACAGAGCATTATCTGCTGAATCGATTCTGCTTCGTGTGTATATTCCTTCCAGGGAACGTCTGTCAATGGAAGATCGGACGGAAACGGTGTTTTCACATACCGATATATTAAAACAGAATCCGTATGAGGCCGGCGGTGACTGGTTGATGCAATTTCAGACCCTGCAAGGGCATTCATCAGACTTGACTTTCCTACCCCTGTTCCACCCAGAAGTCCCACCATTAAAGAGCTTTGCGTGAAGGAATCAAGTTTTTCCAGGAGATCTCCGGAAGTCATGAAGAGGGTTTCCTTCTCATCAGGTGTAAAGGTATAAAAAACACCTTCTTTCAATATCTTTCTGGCTTGCGTTAAGTCATTTCGCAGTTTTTGAACAGGATCTTTCATTTTAGCTCTCCAGCTTTTCCTGAATGGATCGAATAGTTTCAGTTGTATCCTGTAATGTCGTTAGAAAAACAAGGCATGACTCATAGCGACCTTTCTGTTCCTGCAATATGGAAAGAAGTCCCTCCCTGTAACGGTGGTCCAGCTCATGGGCAATCTTTTTAATTTCATGTGACGCGAAAAGTTCTGCCGAACCCCTGGTAACCAGTGGTGCAAGAACAGAATCCAGGGCCGCCTCCAGAATGCTGATGCCGCCCCCGAGAACAATTTCGAATGATAAAATGGTAATCCCCCAGAGAATAGACGCTGAGTAGATACCCCACTCCTTGCTTTTCGGGATACCCCGGGCAAGTTCCTGAAAGGTTTCCTCAATCCAGAAAGCCAGCTTTTCCTGTTCTTCCCGAACTTTATTTCTTATTTCTTCATTTGTGAGGGCAATATCTTTCTCGCGCATTTTATTATAAATAGGAGACATATTATCTCCGGGAGAAAGCTTCTCTAAAACAAGTCTATTGAACCGTTCCACCGTTTCCAGAACGGGGGAAATATCAACCCTTTGTCTAATGTTTAAAAGCTCTTTTGAATGGGTCTCGGATGACTCGCTTTTTTTTAATCCGAGAAAGCTGAGGGGCATCAGAAGAAGCCGGCTAATGTAACGTCTTGGTTTCCTCAATAAATCGTATTTATGAAATATCTTTCTGATCTCATTCTGAAGATAGTTGCGAGATTCCTTCCTGTAATGACTTTCAAACTGCGCAAGAAGGTCACGACTGCTGTCCTCAAAGATTGAATCGAGTCCTCCCAGCCATTCCTTCCCGGCCAGATTTTCTTCTTCAAGCAAGCTTAGAAAAAGGTTAATTTTCCCCGAGAGTTTTCGAGCATTTCGTCTCTTCCCTTCCTGATGGAGCTGAGTAAAGCGGGTCTTGCTTGACATTTCAGAAAAAAGGGACGTAAATTTTTTGAATTCTCCGTTGTTTGAAATCGCTTCACGGGTGGGTGATGATATGTAGGGTATAAGCCAAAAATGATCGTTGGCGATTTTCATGCCCTGATTAAGGAAAAAAGCGAGTATTTCCTCCCGAGTCACAACATTATCTGCTTTATTTAAAAGAAAATAATAAGGTTTTTCCTCCTGATAAATTCGGCAAAAAAACCGGGAAGGCACTTCATCGGCATATTTCTCCTGACTCGTTATAAAAACAATCACGTCAGCTAACAGATAAAAATCCTCGGCCATTTGCCTGTTCTGCATCTCAAGACTATCGAGATCAGGCGTATCTACCAGTGCGAGATGATCGATTTCTCCACGACTGTGTTCGGCCACAACATAATTTCCGGAAATGCCGTCAAGTTTAATAGAATCACTTTTATCTTCATTGATATGCCTTATTTGAAATTCGGGAAACGGGAACTCTTCACCGACAGAGTTCTTTGAATGAGTGTATATGACGGGTTCTTCCGTTTTAGGTCTTTCCACTCCTGTTGCACTTATATCACTTCTACAAAGAGCGTTGAAGAGCGTGGACTTCCCTGTTCCCGTTCCTCCCGTAAAAACAACCCAGAGCAAGGGCCTGGCCTGTTTGTAGTAATAAACGTTCAGTTCTCTTTGAAGAGAGTTTTTTAGATGTTTTATTTCCTTCGCCGAAGGCGTGAGTCCCGGCCATTGAACAGCGTTCCATACAGAATCTGTTTTTTTCTTTTGGCTACTAATCACCGGCCACTGATCACTGACCACTAACCCACCCCATTCATTTTTTTCAAGGCAAGCATGAGGGCATGAGTTCCCAGACGTCCATGCCCCTGGGCCTTGACTGCAATATAAAGCTGGTGCACCAGAGCCAATCCGGGCAGAGAAAGGCCGGCAGCTCCAGCTTCTTCCAGAGCAATACCCATATCCTTGATGAAATGCTCAACAAAAAATCCGGGATCATAGTTTCCCCGGACAATTCGAGGTCCCAGATTGTTTATAGACCACGAACTTGCCGCCCCTTTTCCAATAATGTCGATTACGGCTTGTCCGTCCAGTCCCACCTTTTCGGCATAGAGAAGTGATTCACAAACACCGATTATTGTACCGGCAATAAGAATCTGATTACACATCTTTGTATGTTGTCCCGCTCCGGATTCACCCATATACATAATGTTCTGCCCCATTAATTGGAATAGAGGAAATACTTCATCAAAAGCCTTCTTATCGCCCCCGACCATGATAGCAAGGGCTGCTTTTTTCGCCCCTATGTCACCTCCCGAAACGGGGGCATCAAGACTTGCAATTCCTTGTTCTGATGCAACTAAGGCATTTTTTCTCGCCAGACCGGGTTTACTGGTGGTCATATCTACAACAATGCGGCATGACCCACCTGTTGGAAGAATACCATTTTTCCCAAAATAAACCTCTTCCAAATCCCCCGGAAAGCCGACCATGGTAAACACAATCTCCGAATTGGCAGCTACTTCAGATGAAAAATCACACCATTTGCCACCATTTTTGAGAAGATCTTCTGCCTTCTTTTTTGTCCGGTTATAAATGTAAAGTTCATGTCCCGCTGCCTGTAAATGGCCAGCCATGGAAGATCCCATAATTCCTGT
>CAZKGS010000091.1:0-4399 GCA_964552105.1 uncultured Syntrophaceae bacterium | reverse complement strand
GTTCATGTCCCGCTGCCTGTAAATGGCCAGCCATGGAAGATCCCATAATTCCTGTGCCAATCCATCCAAGTTTCATAAAACCACAATGCCCCTTTCCTGCAGAGCCCGTCCCTCAAACGGACTAAATATCCTCGAGGATGTAGGGCCCGTTCCCCGAACGGGCCTAATATTGAGCCGATGAGGGCATCGGCCCCTACAAATCATACATGTATTCCATACTTTAATACATAGTACAGTACAATTATCAAGCATATAATCTGAGACCTCTGCATAACGTCCCTCCCGAAAATTATCCACATCAAAATTTAATTGTCAACCCATCATCCAAATAATGGTTGACATACAAATTTCCGTTTGATATGAGCGGCAACGTAAATAAACAATTTGAGGAAAAACCATGTTTAATAAGACGCTAATCAGAGTAACGGAAAATGTATTGAGGGACATTAAGAATTCTATCTCTTATGAAGAAGCCTGTGAACTTGCTGCTCTCCCCGATGACAACACTACAGACTTGATAGCGTGCGCAAATAAGATCAGGAATAAATATAAAAAAAATAATGTGTTTACATGTTCCATAATTAACGCCAAATCCGGTTTTTGTTCGGAAGACTGCGCCTTTTGCGCTCAATCGGCCCATCACAAAACCGGAATTGTCACTTATCCATTACTTAGTAAAAAAGAACTCACAAATAATGCCGTCCGCATGCATGAAGCTGGGGCAACGAGATACTCAATGGTTACAAGCGGTTACATGCTCACAGAAAAAGAGATAGAATCAATAAGCAATGCAGCGGCAATAATAAAAAAGAAGACCGATCTTTCTGTCTGCGTCTCACTTGGCATGCTGACAGAACCGATGATACTGCAACTGAAGGAGAGTGGTGTCACCACATGTCATCACAATCTGGAAACTGCCAGAAGTTACTTTGATCAGATTTGCACAACACACGACTATGACGAAGATATTGAAACGATTAAACTGGCTAAATCGGCTGGTCTCAAGGTTTGCTCCGGAGGCATTCTGGGACTGGGCGAGACGTGGGAACAGCGCATCGAGCTGGCCTTTACTCTCAAAGAACTTGACGTCGATTCGATACCGATCAATTTTCTCAATCCCATTCCCGGTACCAGGATGGAAAACAGACCGTTACTTCCCCCCATGGAGGCGCTGAAAAGTATCGCCCTTTTCAGGTTAATAAATCCCGGAAAGAACATCACTATATGCGGCGGCAGAGAGATAACTTTACGGGATTATCAATCGTGGGTGTTTATGGCCGGCGCGAACGGGCTAATGGTCGGCAACTACCTTACCACACAGGGACGAAGCATAAAGATGGATATGAATATGATTAAGGAGATGGGACTTGGCAAAAATAAAGACAACTGAAGACCGAAACAGGCAGTTTGAAATTGATGACAAGAAATATATCTGGCATCCCTTTACCCAGATGCAGGATTATATGAAGGAAAAACCCCTCATCATAGAGAGCGGGAATGGGTGCACCATAAAGGACATTTATGGAAATGAATACATTGACGGAATTTCTTCACTCTGGACTAACGTCCACGGGCACAGGAAGAAAAAACTCGACCTTGCAATAAAGAAACAACTGGACATGATTGCCCATTCCACACTGCTGGGACTCTCAAATATTCCCGCTATCGAATGTGCCAGAAAACTTATAGAAATTGCCCCGAAGGGACTGACGAAGGTCTTTTATTCCGACAGCGGCTCCACTGCCGTCGAGATAGCCATCAAGATTGCCTTTCAGTATCATCAACAGGCAGCTTCGGGCGATCCGAATAAGACAAAATTTATCTCTCTGACCAATGCATACCATGGAGATACCATAGGTTCGGTGAGTGTGGGGGGAATCGATCTCTTTCATGCAACGTATAAATCTCTCCTCTTTTCAGCTATTCATGTCGAATCACCTTATTGTTATCGATGTCCCTTTGGAAAATCTCAGCATTCCTGCGATTTAGAATGCTTGAAGAATTTGGAAGAAACGATGGAGGCACACTGCCACGAGGTTGCCGCTTTTGTAATTGAACCTCTGGTCCAGGGAGCAGCGGGTATGCTGGTCCAGCCTCCGGGCTATTTAAAAAGGGTCCGGGAGCTCTGCACCGAGCACGACATCATCATGATTGCCGATGAGGTTGCTGTAGGTTTTGGAAGAACGGGCAAGATGTTCGCGTGTGAACACGAAGGCGTAGTGCCGGACATAATGGCCCTTGCCAAGGGTATTTCAGGGGGTTACCTGCCGCTGGCAGCTACCCTTGTCAATGAAAAGATCTACGAGGGATTTTTTGGGAAATATGAAGAGTTCAAGACATTCTTTCACGGACACACATATACCGGGAACCCCCTTGCCTGTGCCGTATCCCTCGCGAATCTGGAGATCTTTGAAGAGGAACATGTGATAGACAAGTTGCAGGAGAAGATTGAACATCTCACGGGAAAATTGAAACCATTTACGTCTCTGAACCATGTAGGAGAAATACGACAGCGGGGATTCATGGTCGGCATAGAGCTGGTAGCATACAAGGCTTCAAAGGGACCCTATCCTCCCGAGGACAAAATCGGCCACAGGGTAATAATGGAGGCTCGAAAGCACGGCCTTATGATAAGACCACTCGGTAATGTGATTATACTCATGCCCCCTCTCGGCATTTCAATAGATGAGCTCGACAGGCTATGTGAAATTACATACGAATCGATCAGAACAGTTACGGAAAAGGACTAAGGAACTACTGAGGAGACGGGAGGCGGGAGACAGGAAAAGACTCTAACCATCCCCGGGACTTTTGGCACGACGGGGTATATTGCAGCCAACCTGACCCCTGACCACTGTAAACTAATACTATGCAGATAGAAGGAACATTTTTTTTCGACCCGGCAGACAGGATTTATAAAGACCACTTTCCCGGCAATCCCGTTGTTCCGGGCAGCTTGATAGTCCATGCATTTCTTGAGGCTGGAGAAAAGGCCGTATTCTCAGGTGATGAATACACCATAGAAAACTTCAGGTTTCGAGAATTTATTTCCCCCGGCGAATATTCATATAGCATCCGGATACTTCCGGATCATCTGAAGTGCCAGCTTTACGGGAATCGTTCAGGTGTATCGAAAACGTTGGTAACAGGAACAATCAAAAGATGAAACTACATTTTTCAGGCAATCGCGCCCTCGTTTTAGGCGGCAGTTGTAATCTCGCAATAACCCTGGCCGAATTAATGATCAAATCGGACCTCTTTCCGATCTTAACTTACAGAAACGATGAGGGAGAGAGGTATATATCGAAAACGTTGCAGCCTTTTGCGGGAAAATACAACTCTCATTACCTTGATTTCAGCGATCGCGATTCTGTGAACTCACTATTCCATCAGATCGGCGATGATATTGATTTCCTGGTAGATTTTGTTCAGGGTGACCTTGAAAGCCTCGTAGCATCTGCAGACGAAGACAGTATCTATCGCTACTTTACCGAAAATGTCTCTTTCCGCGCGGAGATTCTGAAAAGGGCCGGAAGGGCCATGCTGAAAAAGAAAAGAGGGAGACTTGTCTTTATCTCTTCAACGGCGGCAGACAAGCCCAATCCCGGCCAGGGGTTTTATGCGTCTGCCAAACTGGCATCGGAGGCCCTCTATAGAAATCTTGGAATCGAATTAGGCAAACACGGAATCACCACCGTGTCTTTGCGTCCCGGCTACATCGATGCAGGGCGTGGGAAAGCATTCATTAAGACCCGGCAGGAAGAAGTCATGAAAAAGGTACCGATAAAACGAGCTCTAACCGGCCAGGAAGTAGCAGAAACAATCCTCTTTTTTCTCTCCGACAGCTCAAAGGGGGTTAATGCTACCGAAATTTGTATAGATGGCGGGCTGACGGCGGGCAAGTGAGATTGTCACATTCGTAAATCGGAAAACGTTATACGATTTTCGGATTTCGGATTTGTTTTAACTTGGAGGTTTAGATGAACATTTTAGGTGAAATAAAGGAGATCCTGACAGAGATTCTCGATCTTGAAGATCGGGAAATTACACCGGAGACTTATCTTGTCAGGGAATTGGATGTGGAATCCATCGATCTTCTGGAGCTGGCAGTGGCATTAAATTCTCAGTTCAACATAGAAGTCAGCGATGATGACATTTTTCTTAAAAAGTTCAGACTATATGTAACCGAAGCGGAGCAGCAGAAAACGGATATGGTTCAATACGTGACGGCAAAGCTCCCGTTCCTCACGAAAAGCAGGGCGGAAGAAATTATGGCAGATCTTGATGGGGGACCCGCTCTCAAGGTTAAAGACCTTATCAGCTACGTGGTGTGGCAGCGTAAAGATGAGACCTTTGCATAACGTCCCCTTTTGCCCAATTTCTGCGTCAGGCTCAAATT
>CAZKGS010000090.1:0-9403 GCA_964552105.1 uncultured Syntrophaceae bacterium | reverse complement strand
AGAAGTTATGGTCACCAGGGTATTGATACAGAACATATCCTTATGGCCCTTATTCAACAGTCGGAGGGTATTGTATCCGAAATACTGAAAAAACTTGGCACCGACCCGGGAAGAGTTGAAAGTGAACTGGAAAAGGTTTTAACAGAACTTCCAAAGGTCTCAGGTGGGAGCGCCGCTCAAAGATACATAACCCCTCGGTTAAAGAATATTATGGACACTGCCTTTGCCGAGGCAGAAAGAGTGAAGGATGAATACGTAAGCGTTGAGCATGTCCTTATAGCCATTGCAGGAGAAAAAGAAGGCCAGGCGGCAAAAATACTCCAGCGTACGGGGTTAACGAAGGATAACATCTTTAAGATCCTTATGGATATCAGGGGAAATCAGCGGATTACAGATCAAAATCCGGAAGACAAGTACCAGGCCCTGAAACGATTTGCTAGAGATTTCAACGAGCTCGCACGCAAGGACACCTTTGACCCTGTTATAGGCAGAGATGAGGAAATACGAAGGATCATGCAGGTGTTATCGAGAAGGACTAAAAACAATCCCGTTCTTATTGGTGAGCCGGGCGTGGGCAAAACCGCAATTGTCGAAGGTCTTGCACAGCGTATCGTCAACGGTGATGTTCCCGAAAGCTTGAAAAACAAGCGAGTCGTGGGTCTTGACATGGGTTCTCTCGTGGCCGGGGCAAAGTTCAGGGGAGAGTTTGAAGATCGACTAAAGGCTATACTCAGGGAGGTGGAATCCGCTCAGGGAGAGATTATTTTATTTATAGATGAGTTACATACTGTGGTTGGAGCGGGAGCGGCCGAAGGTGCCGTCGATGCCTCCAATATGATGAAGCCGGCCCTTGCCAGAGGGGAGTTGCGCTGCATAGGCGCCACGACGCTGAATGAGTATAGAAAATATATCGAGAAGGATGCTGCCCTCGAAAGGAGATTCCAGCCTATTATGGTAAAGGAGCCGACTGTCGAAGATACGGTTGCTATCCTGAGGGGTTTGAAAGAGCGTTATGAAGTTCATCATGGTGTAAGAATCAAGGATTCTGCCATAATCGCAGCTGCGACCCTCTCAGATCGTTATATAACGGACAGGTTCCTTCCCGATAAGGCAGTGGATTTGATCGATGAATCGGCTTCTCATTTGAGGATTGAACTAGACAGCCTTCCTGTTGAAATAGATATCCTGGAAAGAAAGATCGTCCAGCTTGAAATTGAAAAAGAATCCCTGAAAAAGGAGAAAGACAAATCTTCCAAAGAGAGACTTTCTAATCTCGAAAAAGAGTTGGAATCGTTGAAAGAGTCCAGAGATACTATGAAGATACAGTGGTCTAATGAGAAGGAAGCCATTAAGGAAATACAAACGATTAAGGAAAAAATAGAAGAATTGAAAACGGTTGAACAGAATGCCGAAAGAGAAGGGGATCTGGCAAAAGCAGCAGAGATTCGATACGGGAAGCTGGTAGAACTGGACAGAGAACTAGAGGAAAAATCCGCGAAACTATCGGAAACCCAGGAAGAAAATAAAATGCTCAAAGAAGAGGTCGATGCGGAGGATGTCGCGGAAGTGGTCGCAAATTGGACCGGTATCCCTGTTGCGCGAATGATGGAAACGGAAGTGGAAAAGCTATTGCACATGGAAGAACGGTTAAGGCGAAGAGTTATTGGTCAGGATGATGCCATCCATGCCGTTTCTAATGCATTGAGGAGAGCCAGGTCGGGGTTGCAGGATCCGAACCGGCCGATCGGGTCATTCATATTTATGGGGCCGACAGGTGTTGGAAAAACGGAATTAGCGAAAGCGCTTGCGGAATTCATGTTTGACGATGAGCAGGCTATGATCAGGATAGATATGTCAGAGTTTATGGAAAAGCACTCTGTTTCCAGACTCATAGGAGCACCTCCCGGTTACGTAGGATACGAGGAAGGCGGATACCTGACAGAAGCCGTGAGAAGAAGGCCTTATTCGGTATTGTTGTTTGACGAAATAGAAAAGGCCCATCCAGATGTGTTTAATATTCTGTTACAGATTCTCGATGACGGGAGGCTGACTGACGGTCATGGCCGCACCGTGGACTTTAAAAATACGATCAATATCATGACCTCTAATGTGGGAGGGCAGTGGATGCAGGATTTCTCAATAGGTGAAGACGAGAGACAAAAAAAGACTATGGAGGTCCTGAGAGCAACATTTAAACCGGAGTTTTTGAACAGGATCGATGATATTATTAACTTCAGATCACTGACCATGAGCGATATTGATCAAATTATCGATATCCAGACAGGGCTGCTTCAAAAAAGGCTGATGAACAGGAAATTGTCTATTGATCTGACGGATAAGGCTAAAAAATACATAGCCCGACTGGGTTACAGTCTTACCTATGGGGCACGGCCATTGAAGAGAGCTATTCAAAAAAATATTGAAGATGAGCTCGCCATGAAAATACTGGAGGGCGAATTTGTAGAAGGGGATCTGCTTTTGGTTGACGTTACGGATGATGGCAAAATAACATTTAACAACTAATTTTAAATTTTTAATTAAAACATTAAGAATTATTTTAAAGGGGATAGATGAATGAATACGTTAAGAACGGGTATTCTGCTCGGTGCCCTGACGGGCCTTTTGATGTTGATAGGGGGGTATTTTGGCGGAAAACAGGGCATTGTCATTGCCTTTATTTTTGCAATGGTAATGAATTTAGGGAGTTACTGGTTTTCCGATAAAATCGTCTTGTCCATGTACAGGGCGCGTGAGGTTTCTGAGGGTGAAGCTCCCGAACTTTATTCAATTGTAAAGAATCTGGCATTAAGGGCCGGTCTTCCCATGCCGAGAGTATATATTGTTCCCGGCGATACTCCCAATGCGTTTGCAACGGGAAGGAATGAAAATCATGCCGTAGTTGCCGTGACCGAGGGCATTTTACGGATACTGAACAGGGATGAGCTGGAGGGTGTTCTCGCCCATGAGCTGACCCACATTAAAAACAAGGATATGCTTATCGGTTCCATTGCGGCGACACTGGCCGGGGCCGTTATGATGCTGGCCAGTATGGCAAAATGGGCTGCCATATTCGGAGTAGGCGGTGATGATGATGAAGGTGGAGGAATCTTCGGCTTGATCCTTATGGCTATCCTTGCACCAATTGCGGCCATGTTAATCCAGATGGGTATTTCCAGATCAAGAGAGTATCTTGCCGACGAGGGTGGGGCGCGGATATCAGGTAAACCTTATGGTCTGGCGGGTGCCCTTGAAAAACTCTCGAATGCTTCGAAAACAATTCCCATGCGAGCCAATCCCTCAACGGCGCATATGTTTATCGTGAATCCTCTGACGGCAAAATCCTTTGCTAATCTTTTCAGTACTCATCCGCCGATTGAAAAAAGGGTAGAGAAATTGAGAAGCATGAAATAGATCTAATCGTTCGACTGTAGGTCTCGTATAATGCAGCGAGAGGGCGGTGGATTTACTTTTTATATCATTTGGACATTTTGTGTCGCTTATGCTAACAAAACTCAGGTTTCGGAGTTTTAGGCGAAACCCGAAACTCGAAACTCGAAACTCAATCACCCGGAGGAATATAAATGGCTGAAAATAATGAAGAGAAGGGTTTTTCTGTAAAAGATAAAAGAATCTTTTCTGAGGAGGGAGAGGTGCGTCCGGAATCTCTGCAGGAAGATGAGAAGCAAAAACCGGAAGAGAAGGTAGTAGAGGCGAAAGAAGAGGAAAAAAGAGAGGAAAAGTCCGGAGGAGGGGTAAGAGAAGAAACAATGCCGCTGCCGGAAATCAATTTCCCGAGCTTTGTGCTTTCGCTATATACATCGGCACTTTTTCACTTTGGCGACTTACAGGACCCCGCGTCAGGAAAAAAGGTCAAGAATCTTCCCATGGCGAAGCAGACCATAGATATTCTAGGAATATTAAAAGAAAAAACGTCAGGAAATCTTGATGACTACGAGCAGAAGTTGCTGGATGGATCCCTTTATGAATTGAGAATGAGATATATCAAAGAAACCGAGGAAAAATGATTGTAAAGCAGTCTCCGGCAAAGATAAACCTTATTCTTAAGGTATTGAGGAAGAGGGAAGACGGCTATCATGATATTGCCACCCTGATGCAAGGGATAAGTCTTTATGACGAAATGAGATTTTCTCATAAAGATGATGACATAGTAGTGAAGTGTCCGGGAAGTTCACTTCCCGAAGATGAGGATAATATAGTTTACAGGGCCGCAAAGGCCCTTCTTTCTTATGTTTCGTATTCTTCCGGTGTGGAAATTACAATCAATAAGAAAATACCCGTAGCGGCGGGTCTGGGTGGTGGAAGTTCGAATGCAGCAACAACTCTTGTAACATTGAATGAGATGCTTGGATGTGGGTGCAGTAAAGAGGATCTTGTGAAGATAGGTTCAAAAATTGGAGCTGATGTTCCTTTTTTTATTTTTAGAGAAACTGCGTGGGCCTTTGGTATAGGTGATCGTCTCCAGATCGCGGAAGACATTCCCTTCATGTGGTTTGTTCTTGTTAATCCGGGCTTCGAAGTTTCCACAAAAAAGGTTTATGAAAATTTAAAATTGGGATTGACAAAGGGGGTAATAAAATATAACATCCCCCGACTTAAAAAAGTGTCTCAAGTTTCAGGAAAGCTTTCTAATGATCTCGAAAAAGTAACGTTGGAACACTATCCTGTTTTGTTTGAAATTAAAGAGCTTCTCATGGCATACGGGGCCCTTGGTTCTTTGATGTCAGGCAGTGGGCCGACAGTTTTCGGGATTTTTGCTGATGAAAAAGTTGCCCTGAAGGCTACGGAAGAATTAAAAAAGGCAAACATGGGCTCTGTATTTACGGCACATTCCATATAAGTAAAACAGTATCTTGACGAGTACTGGTTTCTGCTGGGGCGTCGTCAAGCGGTAAGACACAGGACTTTGGTTCCTGCATTCGGAGGTTCGAATCCTCCCGCCCCAGCCAATTTTCGATATAAGAAGAATTAAAATGCTTGAGAGAATAAGAATATTTTCAGGAAATTCCAATTTAAGCCTAGCGGGGAAAATATGTGAAAAGCTGGGTGTAAATCTTGGAAAAGCCCAGGTATCAACATTTAGCGATGGAGAAACATGGGTTGAGATCGATGAAAATGTAAGAGGAATGGATGTTTTTGTTTTTCAATCTACCTGTCCCCCTGTAAATAGCAGTTTGATGGAACTTCTCATCATGATAGATGCGCTGAAACGGGCATCTGCCGACAGAATTACCGCTGTCATTCCCTATTACGGTTATGCAAGACAGGACAGAAAGGTCACACCACGGGCGCCGATTACAGCGAAGCTTGTCGCTGATCTTCTCACTACGGCGGGAGCGAACCGTGTTCTGTCTGTTGATCTCCATGCCGGACAGATACAGGGATTTTTCAATATTCCTGTCGATAACCTCTATGCAACTCCTGTAATCATTGAGTATATAAAAAGTCTTTTAAGTGATGATATTGTTGTCGTGTCTCCTGATACTGGTGGTGTTGTGAGGGCAAGGGCTTTCGCAAAGAGACTCGATGCAGCCCTGGCGATTGTTGATAAGAGGAGAGAAACCCCCAATGAATCAGAGGTAATGAATATTATTGGTAACGTTGAGGGCAAAAGCGCCGTTATCCTTGATGATATGATTGATACTGCAGGAACGATGGTTCAGGCAGCAAGCGCCCTCAAGGGAGAAGGTGCGGTTGAAGTTTTTGCGTGTTGTACCCATCCTGTGCTGTCCGGACCTGCAATTGACAGGATAAAAGACTCAAATCTTAAAGAGGTTATAGTTACTGATACAATTCCGCTGCACGAGAAAGCTCAATCCTGCAAACAAATCAAGGTTCTTTCTATTTCAGATTTATTGAGTGAAGCGGTGAAAAGGATCTATTATAACGAGTCTGTAAGTTCACTTTTTATTTAGGAGAAGTAAATGGAAACAATAACATTAGATGCCCAGGTTCGAAAAGAGTCCAAAAAGGGACCTTCAAGACGGTTAAGGGCAAAAGGACTAACACCGGCAATTCTTTATGGTTCCCATACAGAGCCTGTTATGCTTTCGGTAAGATCGTTTGATTTAAAAAAGGTAGTAGAAAAAGGAAGAAAAGAAAGCGTTTTTGTTAAGCTTGACATAGCGGATGGTGAGAAAAAAACGGGGAGACTATCTATTTTAAAGGATGTACAGATCAATACCCTCAAAAAGAGCCTCGACCATGCCGATTTTTACGAGATAAAGATGGACAAGGTGCTTACCATCGATGTGCCGATCTTCCTTACCGGGGAGGCCCCCGGTGTAGAAGAAGGTGGTGAATTGGGTACGTTGAAGAGGGAATTAAAGATATCGGGTCTTCCATCCGCACTTCCTGAAATGATTGAGGTGGATGTCAGCAGTCTCAAAGTAGGCGATTCTGTCAAGGTCGGAGATATTCGTCTGAAAGAGGGGGTTGAAGCACTCGATCCCGAGGATGTGGTAATCGCGAATGTCACAATGACCAGAGCGGCTTTGGCTGCAGCCGGAGCTGAAGAAATGGCAGAAAAAGCTCCCGGAGAAGAAACAGATGAGAAGGCTGAAGCTGTATCTGAGGGAAAAGAAAGCAAAACTGAGTAATAGTAAAGGACAGGTAGTTTTTTATTTAATACCATAGCCCGGAGAGAGGAGTCCGGTGAGGCTGATTGTTGGATTAGGGAATCCGGGGAAGAGGTGTTCTCTTAGCAGACATAACATGGGGTTTCTTGTACTGGAAACTCTGGCCAAGAGGGAAAATATTAATATTGGCAGTAAGAAATTTGATTCTTGTTTTGGCAAGGGCGTTATTTCCGGGATTCCCGTCGTTTTGGCCAAACCTCAAACCTTTATGAACCTGAGCGGAGTTGCTGTTGGGAAACTGGTTCGTTTTTTTAAAATAGATGTAGAAGATCTAATTGTTGTTCATGATGATTTGGATCTTCCGTGTGGAGAAATTCGAATCAAGGCAGGTGGTGGTGACGGAGGACATAAGGGTTTAATTTCTGTTGTGGATCATCTCGGTGGATCGGAATTTGTCAGAGTTCGGTTAGGTATTGGTAAGCCGGCCCAAAAAGAGATGACTGAAGGGTATGTCCTCGAGCGTTTTTCTGAGGAAGGGTTGAAAGAATTGCCTCATATTATGGCAAGGGCATATGAGGCCGTGGTTGAGGTTCTTTCATCCGGTGCTCAGGCGGCAATGAATAAATTTAATGTAAGGGTTTCAAAAAAACTCAAGTAAGGAGGTATTATTACAGGTTATGGAATTTTTAGTGAATTATGCGTGGTTGTGGGGCGTCATCGGGCTGGTGTTGGCGTTCATAATTTATAAATATGTGATGACCTTTTCTCCGGGTGATGAAGTCATGGTGGAAATCATGAGGAGAATTCATTCCGGAGCAATGGTGTTTTTGAAAAGGGAATACAAGGTTATTACGATTTTTGTAGTTATAGTTTTTGCTATTCTTTTCTTCGCTCTCGAAAACAGAATGTCCTCCGTGGCGTTCCTGGGTGGCGCCATCGGTTCCCTGCTGGCCGGGGTCTTCGGCATGCAGGCGGCAACCCTTTCCAATGCCAGGACGGCTGAAGCCGCCAGAGTCGATGGTCAGGGCAAGGCTTTGACAGTGGCCTTCTTCGGCGGATCGGTTATGGGTCTTTCTGTTGCCTCTCTTGGTTTGCTTGGTCTTGGTGTATTCTTCTATTTCTTCGCCGGGAAAGATCCTGTTGTAATCAATGGTTTTGCCATGGGTGCTTCTTCGATCGCCCTCTTTGCCCGTGTTGGTGGTGGTATATTCACAAAAACGGCTGATGTGGGATCCGATCTGGTTGGAAAGATTGAAGCGGGAATTCCGGAAGATGATCCAAGAAACCCGGGTGTTATCGCGGATAACGTTGGAGACAACGTTGGCGATATCGCCGGTATGGGTGCGGACCTTTATGAATCTTATTGCGGTTCTGTTATCGCTGCAATTGCCATCGGATCCACCATGGGCCTTGGTGTTGAAGGAATGGCAATGAAGTGGATGATGCTGCCGATGCTGTTCATTATTGTCGGGCTCTTTGCGTCGGTTGTCGGGATCGGGCTGTTCAACTTCCTCAAGAATATGAAACCTCAGGCGGCGCTGAGCAATTCCCTTTATATTGCGGGAATTCTTTTTATTATCGCCTCATACTTCGTGGTTAAATATACAACTGCAGGGATGTCTGCCGAGTATCTGAAGAACCTTGGGATGATCAGTGCTCTCGGACCCTTCTGGGCCGTTCTTCTCGGTATTGTTGCCGGTATGTTGATCGGTGCCGTTACAGAGTACTACACGGCTCGTAAACCTATCAGAAGAATAGCCGAGTCCGCTCAGACAGGTTCTGCGACAACTATCATCAGTGGTTTTGCCGTCGGTCTTGAAAGCGTAGCTCTTCCGGTTTTCTTTATCGCTGTAGCAATCTGGGTATCTTACATTACCTGTGGTCTTTACGGTATCGCTATCGCCGGTGTTGGGATGCTTGGCACAGTGGGTATGACCATGTCGGTAGACAGTTACGGGCCGATTGCTGATAATGCCGGTGGTATTGCCGAGCAGGCGCATATGCCTCCACAGGTCAGGGAAATTACCGACGGTCTCGACGCTGTTGGAAATACAACGGCAGCAATCGGAAAGGGCTTCGCTATCGGTTCCGCGGCGCTTACAGCCTTGGCTATGTTTGCGGCTTATACTGCCACAGTAAGAACATTTCCAGGTTTTGAGAATTTTGCCCTTGACCTTACGGAAGCACATGTTATCACAGGTGTATTCCTTGGTGGATTGATTCCCTGTCTCCTGGCTGCCCTGACGATGACCGCCGTGGGAGATGCGGCATTTGAAATGATCAATGAAATCAGAAGGCAGTTCAGGGAGATCCCCGGAATCATGGAAGGTACAACGCCTCCGGATACCAACCGTTGTGTGGATATTGCCACAACGGCAGCACTGAAGAGAATGATTGTTCCTGGTGTCATGGCTGTACTGGCGCCGATCCTGGTGGGTGTCTTAATCGGACCACATGCCCTTGGAGGATTCCTTGCAGGCGCAACGCTGACCGGTGTGATCCTTGGTCTCTTAATGGCCAATGCAGGTGGTGCATGGGATAATGCCAAGAAATATATCGAGCAGGGCCATTTCGGCGGTAAGGGTTCTGATGCTCACAAGGCAAGTGTCATTGGTGATACCGTAGGCGATCCCTTCAAGGATACGTCAGGTCCGTCAATGAACATCCTGATCAAGTTGATGTCCGTCGTATCACTTGTTACGGCTCCGGCGATCGTGGCTGCCTACAGGATGATTTATGGCGGTTAAAGAAAAGAAATAAAATTCTTCAAAAAAAAGGGGGGTGGATTTCATTCACCCCCTTTTTTT